>CAZCKE010000034.1:0-16770 GCA_964499005.1 uncultured Tepidisphaeraceae bacterium | reverse complement strand
CCCGGCGGCAAGTCCTGGCCGGGTCGCGTACCGCCTTGGGGCCCGGCGGCATGGGATGCTCGATCGGATTGCCGCGCGGGGCGGCCATTTGCCGGCGGAACTGTTGCGACTGCCCGTGAGCGATTTGCTGGAGCAAATCAAAGCAGAAACCGGCGGGCATGCCCCGGCGATTTCGCAATTGGGGCCGATGCTGGCGAAATATGCGGCGGGCGTGTGACTTATTTGCCCGAGCTTTGGCGCACCATCGCGGCGTTTTCATCGGAAAGATCGATGACTCGGTTTTGGCCCGTCTTGATGGTGACCGGCACGAGCCAATCGGCCCATGTGGCATCGGAGCTGAGGTAGGCGTAGATATAGTAATCGCCGATCGGAGCCGATATCGAGAATTTTCCATCGACATCGGTGGCGGCCAGTTTCATCGCGCCGTCGAGGGGCAGATCGGCGATGCCGCTAATCGAATGGGCCTGGAGAATTTTGTAGGCCTTGGCCAGGTCCATCTGGGCGGGATGGTGCTGCACGAAGTCATCGATCTGGCTGATCATTGCCTCGTCGTCGGCATGATCCTGGTCGGGATGTTTCTCAATACGGCGATGCCATTTGGGGATTTCGCGCTGGAGGACAGCCCCCACGCGATCGCCGCCGATGGTGCGGCCAAGCAGCGCGATGTGGAGGCCGCGAATGACGCTAGACGATCCGTCGCTTTTGGTGAGCCATGCGCCGCCGGAAACGATTCCATGCGGGACTTTGGGATCATCCAGTGGCAGGGCGGGGCGGGAAGCGGGCCCAGAGTTCTCCGCGCGCGGTGGCCGGCCGGCCAGTTTGGTCGTCTTCTGCACCCAGGCGCCGGCATCTTCGCTGTAGCGGAAAAAGACGATCGGATATTCGACGCTGGTCTGGGCTGTATCGGCGAAGAGGACGACGTCCACCGAATTTTTGATCGGCGTATCGCCAATTTTAGTGACGATGTCGGCACGGTGAATCTCGGCCTGATCGGCTGGGCCATCCGGGCTGACTTCCAGAATGAAAATGCCCGAATCCCATTTGGGCAGCACATTGGCGAGGTCTTTGAATTTCGAATCGTTGTGCATTTGCTGGCGTACATCTTTGAGGCCGACGAATTTCAGGCCCAAGCCGATTTTTTGCCGCAGTGCGATCGATTCATCGGCTTCGACGAGATCGGCACGGGCGGCGCGAATGCATACCATCGCACCGGCAAGGCAGGCCATTAGCACGATCCGGAGCCTCATGAGCATTTCCCTATTGAACAGGCAATGTGCAGGATGAAGGGGCAATGTACTGCCTGCACGGGGGCAAGTGAAGTTAAAAATGATTCGTCTTTATGCGCACGGTTCCAATCGCTTTGGGGCGGAATTCCATGAATGAAATCGCACAAGTTCTGCGGATGTTGCGCGTCCTGCGCGAGACGGCGGCGGACAGCGCGGATTTCATCAGGAGCATGGATCTGGATCGTCCGGGCGATACGGCGACATCGCCCGACCGGCAAAAAACACATTCACAACAACCTGATTCTCAAACTCGGCATATTCCGCAAAGCGCCCAGGATCACTTGGAATCGTGGGCTGAAGCGCCGCGGCAGGGCGATCCGGCACAGCCGGTTGCCTCGGGGACGACACAGGACGATCTGGCAAATTTCGAGCGGCTTCGCGAAAGCCACCTCGCCCGGGAGGAAGCGGATGAAGACCATTCCAACGACGCTCCATCCGATGCCCCCGGCACGGCGGCTCATGTCCGAGATACCAGGAGAAAGCGCGACGATCAGTCCCTGGATTTGGCGCGCTTCTCCGATGCCGCCCAGATCCGCAGTCGGTTTGAATTGCAAAACTTTCACGCGGCTTCGTTAAGCGGTGTTGGCGGCACCGATTCGCCCAGACCTGTCGATGGCAAAGGAGGAGGCGATCTCCCGCAGGTCAGCAAACAGCTCGCCGATGCGGCGGCGAAGATGGACAAAGCATTCTCCCACGGCAAGACCGTCATGGTCGTCGGCGACTAATGTTCGTTATTCCTTCACAAAGGCCCACGCATGCCACTGGATTCCTCCACAGCGATCTCGTTTCTCGGCGTCAGCGTCTGGGACGAAGGGACCGAGGAGAATTTCGTGCGCACCGGCTACAGCACCGCGACGCGCACGATGCTTTGCGCCTGGCAGGACCGCATCGCGATCATCAATCAAATCCGCGGGGGAGCGAGCGTGATTGGCGGGTTTTATTATTACACGCCCTCGCAGGCGTATCCGGATGCTCCGTCCTTGCCGTTTGATTCCATTCGAGTCGAGGGGATTGCCGGCGACAGCGGCCTGAGCGTGGGGTTTAACGGGATGGTCGCCTATAAATATGCGCGGCTGCGAATCACCTACAAAACGCTCGACTACATCGATGGGGTCACGACCGGCACAACGTCGCTGGATTTTGCGAGCCAGATGGTCAGCCTGCCGCAAAGCACGCCGACGTATAAATTTCCCGACGGCACGCTGCTGGCGGCGCAGGATGGCCCGCTGGTTCGCCGCTCGATTGTCTCGCTCGTTCAGACGCGAAAGAACCTGGCTCAGCTCCCCAGCGGGCTGGTGCAAAGCCTGGCGGGCAACGTGAACTCGGTCGCATTTCTGGGCGGAAATCCCGGGACCGTTCTCTTTGACGGCGCCCGCGCCGACCGCCGGCTGACCACGACCGGCAACGAAAACTGGGACATGACCTATAAATTCCTGTTCGATCCGATCGGTTGGAACAACGTGCTTCAACCCAGCGGCTCGGGGGCCGGCACGTACCAAAAAGTCGTTCGAATCGCCGACGGCACAACGACGCTTTATCCGTCGGCCGATCTCAATCCGCTTCTCACCTGAACGTCATCAAATCCCATGAAACCCTATCCCCGCGCCAATCAAAGCCAGGGCGATGCCGTCACGCTCTCAGTCGACCTGTACAATCGCATGGTTGAGGACATCGAGCGTCTGGACCGGCTTTCGGTCGCGCCGCCGCTCACGATGATCAGCGGCCCGGGCGGCGCGACGATCGGCATGAGCCAATCACCCGCGTCGGTGGTGGTGGCCATCGTGGGGGCCGAGACCGGCGGCGGCCGTTACAAAGGATCGATTCTCTTTGGCAACAGCACCGGCAACACGAGCAATAATTTTCAGCTCCAGTCCTCCTCCTCGCAAAGCGCCACCGACGGGCCGCAGCCGGCGAATAATACCTATCCCAACAACGCGCTGGTGATCAACGTCCGCGAACAATTCGTCGGCGGGAGCCACAAGCTTTATGCGGGGCAGGGGATTCTCTACTACGCGGTCGGTCGGATCATGGGGCAGACCCAGGAAGCCACGCCGCGCACGATCGTCTACATCAATGACTGGCCGCTGGTACCGGTGATCGCCAAGATCACCGGGCTGATCGGCGCTCCATCCATGGCGGGGGTTTATTACGGGCAGATCGTGCAGTCGATGTTCTCGGACGGCTCCAACTTCGGTTATTCGTTTGCCCTCTCCACTCTGGGCGCCGGATTCTTGCCTTCGTCCAACGATTGCTGGATCGCCAATGTGTGGGAACAGACCAATGCACCTGGCAACGGGACGCATGTCCTGGCCAACGGCAGTTACGTCTGGGGATTCATGACGGGATTTCCCGCCGGGGCGCATGACTCGCCGGGGACACAAACATGGTACATGGTGCACACTTGGTTTCCGCCGCTGTCACCGACATTGACCTCGCCCATTCAAAACGTGGCGACGACGCAGACCGCCGGCACCACGTATGGCACCAACGAGCAGACGATGCTCAACGCGCTCAAAAGCGATGTGACGAATCTTCATGCCTCGCTGCTGGATTGGTACACGAAGATGAAGACGAGCGGATATACCGGATGACCGCGCCGGCCGTATCGCCCCTGTTTCCGTTGTGTTACCAATCTGCATCTGATGTAGAACATTTCCCTAACATTTTTCTTGCAATATTCCAAGACGTGGAATATCATTGGACACAAATCAAGTCAAAGAGTGCTCCAACGTCTGGGAGCTTTGAGGGGCCATTGCTGGAAAGCCGCCACGGTGAGGTTTTGCATGTATGAATCGGCCGTCAACCGCGATTCGACTCGCTACCGGTATCCCAGCCTGCCTCGGGGGCTCCGGCAATCGGACTGTGACGGCCCGATGGGTCCATTTGCGGATGCCGACGGGAAGCAGCTTTGGCTTTATTGCACCGACGCGCAGCGGCGCGAAATTGCGGACCGATTTGTTGCCGCTCGCGGCGACGACGTTCGTGATTTCCTGCTGGAAGCCCAGCATTTGGACCCGCAGCAAGCGGCGCTGCCCGGGCGGGGCGATGGTGAGAGGGGAGTCGATCGTCTGGGGCGGGTTCTCTGGCGTGCCTGGACGACATATCGCGACAGGGCGCTGGATGGGTTGCTTCGCCAGGGCCGGCTGGAACAACGGTGACCGCTGATCGCCGCGATCAGGAGACGGGGGGGCTTAAAATGATTGTAAATTCTACCAACAAAATAATAAGCGAGGGATCGGCCGCCGCCGGCGCGCAGGACTCCCGCTCGAAACGGCATGACGCGGAAGCCCCCTCGCGCGGGGCCCGGACCCGCCGAGACGTCGAAATCCTTCGGGGGCGGATCTTATCGGTGGTCTGCTCGGGAGCCTGGGCTGACGATTGTCTTTATCGCGGGGCGGAGTATGCGCCCGATTTCCGCTGCGCCTGCGCTCGCTGCCGGGCCGATTTCCCCGATCGTCTTCATCCGCGCCAGGCGCGGCAATCCGCCCTATCGGGAGATTGCCAGGTCGAGTGCGAGGAAGATCCCGAACTGGCTGAGGACCTTGCCAAATTGCGCAGCGATCACGTTCGCGTCGGAAGCGTCTTTATCGTTCGCGGCGGGAAATTCGAGGCGGACGCTTAGAGACATCGGTCGCGCCCCGGCCACCGGCCGGAGAGGCCGCTATTGGAGAGATAGATGGATTTCGAGGGACTCACCGATCGCCAAATCGAAGTGCTGCGCCTTCGACACGAGCACGGCGCCACGCTGGATCAGATCGCGTCGTGGCTGAGGATCAGCCGCCGCGCCGTTCTCTATCGGTTGCAGTGCGCGCGGAAGAGAACTCGTGGAGAAGAGGGTCTCAAACCGCCTGGGGAATTGAAACCCGTGGCGGCCAAGCAACGCTTTCGCACGCGGCGGTATCTCGCGTCCCAACTTACCGCGGGGCCGGGGGGGCGAACTCTGCCACTGGACGATCTCTAGCGATCGTTGTGTGTCGAGCCGAGTTCATTGCCGGCGGCGGTTATCGATATCTGCCGCCGCCGGGAGGACCAAACGCCCCGGGCGGTGGCCCGCCATAACCACCTGGCGGGCCGTAGTTCGTAGGAGGCCGTACAGAACCAGCGCGTCTGGGCGGAGCTGGAGCCGGTGTCGGCGCTGCCGCTGGACGCGACGTCGGGGCGACATTGCCAGACCCAACGTTCTGATCATTGGCCTTATGTTCTGCTGAATTGAAATCCCGCTGGGCATCCTTCACCTGGGCGACTCCGTCATCATCGACGATTGTCACGAGGAAGGTATTCGTATTGCGCGTGCGGCCGTCGACAAATGTGTATCCGGTTGAAAAGTCAGCGCCGTCCACTGTCGTGCCGATTGCATCGCCGGGGTTGACTGTGAAGGTGTGTTTCTTCCAATTCCCATTGGCCCACGTGAAGACGTCAAAGGCAAAAGCCTGTTTATCTCCCGGGGAACGGCTGGGCTTTGCGCAGAAGAAATAAGTTCGTTGCTGGACGCCGATTTCGGGCGAGTATTGGCCCGGGTGAGAAACCAAATCAAATTGGGTGGAGAGGGCTGGGTTCGCGGCCAGGGTGGGATCATGCTTGACAAAGAGTGGATTCAGCAACTTGTAGACCAGGCGATAACGATAGGTTTTTCCCGGCCGAACGGTTTCATCGTGCAGATACACCAGGATATCCGACATTCCTGCAGTGCTAGGATTGAAGGTGCGTGTCAGGGGGACAGGAATGGAATTACCGGGAACGCCTTCGGCGAAAACGACGGTGGGTTCAATGGGCTTGGCGTCAATAGCGCGTGTGGTGGGGGCCGCGGGCGTATCCGGCGATCCGGACTGGTCACCACCATTTGCCATGCTTTGCTGCGCCATACGTCGCGATTCCAGCATCTGAGCCCAAGCTTCAGGCGGAACGCCGGGCGGGGGTGCGTCGGCCCCACCCGCTCCGGGTACGATTGGCGGCCCCGCGGCGGGAGTAAGGGCTGTCGTGATTGTGCCGGGCTTGGCTTTTTGCCGCAAAAGCTCGGCAGGGTCCCGCCAAATGGTGCCTGACGGCGGTGGTGCTGGATCGTAGAATTTCGGCGTGGTAATATCCGGTCCTTGGCGCGCTGCCATGACGCGGTAGGCGTCCTGATCCAATTTGGGGGCATCGGGAGCTGGATAGGCAAGAAGCGTGTTATTAGCCAGTCGAGGGACCGGCGTTTCCGACGACCATGTCCCATCGGGCAGCTTTTCGCTCCGCATGGCGGTCGCTGAAAGTATAACCGTACTGGGGCTCGACAATTTCGCCGGCGTACCGCCAAATGCCGCATTCCATTCGTTGGCCAGTGGCGCCAGAGGGATGGCAAACGCGCAGGTGGTCCAAGCAATATCGGTTGGCGAGCTACCGGGAGTTTTCAGCACCGTGGTTCGTCCGGTTTCAACCAGCAACGGAGTCGCCGCCGGCAGTGTCGGAAGCGATTGGACGACCGCAGTTGCGCCGCCCGGCTCTGTGGTTGAACCGGGGTTACTGCTCGTGGCGGTGTCCATGGTATGGGAACGTTGTGCATTCCAGATCATTGCCAATTCCGGCGGATGCAGCGAATCAAGCGTGAGGCCGTTGATGACTGAATCACGGAAACTATCAACGACGAAGGGGGGCATCGCCGTGTTGCCTATTTTGCTCTGCAATTCGGCGGCAATCTTGGCGTTAAAGTCGTCCACGTTACCCGGGGTCATGTTGTTGGAGCCCACCGGTTTGGATACAGGACTGGCGATGAGATAGGTCCACGCCATGTACATGAAGAACAGTCCACCCAGACCCAAGGCGAACCACTCCACGTTTTTTTCCAGAAAATCCATAACTTTTTGCATAGATCACCCGTCGATTGAGGCTGTGAGAATTCGCTCTGCGTGAGACTGAGGTTTAATGCGTTGGAGGACCTTGTTGGCCGCCCGGAGGTCCTATGTGTTTCATGGCCTCCTCCATCGCGCGTTGGGCCGCTTCGGGCATGCCTGGAGGGAGTGCAACCGCCCCTGACGGCGGGCCGGCAACAGCAGCCGGATTTGCCGCCGCAGTGCCGAGGGCATGCTTGCGGGAATCAGGTATCAAATCATTTAGCCATCCGGTCATCATCAACTCTTCACAATCCAATTCCACGCGAGCGACCGGTTTTCCGCCGTAGCAAAATCCCTGAAGCTGAGCTTGCGCCAAATCCTCGAATCCATCAACCTGTACATTCAACACCGTAATAAACTGTCCGACCTCCAGTTCGCGGATAATGATCGGGATCTTCGCTGCATCCATCAGAAGCGTGAGGTGGTAGCGTTCAACGCAATACATCGTGTTGGAGACGCGCCCAGAAAATGAAACGGACAAGACTTTGGGGGTCGGGCTGGTGAGGCCCGCCGCGGCGTCGCCGGCATTGGGCGAATCCTGGAACGTGACGCGGTCGATGCGCTCGATTTGCTTGATCGGAGCGTGAATCACGTCATTGACCGGAGCTCCTCCCGGTTCCGCGGGATCGGCGTACAACTGATTCGTTCTGGCAATCGCCTTGAACACGTCGTCGAGTTGCCAGACTTGCAAATGGGCATCCCAAATTTGTTCGGGGGTAGGAGGGGCATGTCCCTGCGCCACCGTGATTTGAGAGTCAAATTGCACAAGGGTTGGGTCCATATACACCGAGCAGTTCTGAGCATGCTCCAGCTTGATCGTATCCCGTTTCAGCCGGGCCTTGGTGGTATACTCCGCCTCGGCATCGGCTCTGAGTTGAGGGTCTACCAAATCCTTAGGGACGATCTGATCGTGCAAGTCATGAAGTTTCTCCGTAATTTCTTGGGGCGTAGGGCGCCATCCGATGTGGATCACATCTTTCCAGCGGGCATAGTCGGTCACTTGCTTCTGGTAAACGTCGACAAAGTCATAGCAGGTGGTGCTGTCGGGCTTGGGCAAAATGTTCGGATACATCAGTTCATGCCGATTCGCGTTGATCGCCGCCTGAAGCATGGCATCAGCTTCTTTGGCCACGCGCCCGGTGGCGGCAATGCCCGCGTTGATCACTTCCGAGCGCGGGTAGACCGGCAAGGGATCCGGCGCGGTTTTGTCAGGCGAAAGCAGGGGCATTCTGCGGGAAGCGTTATTCAGTTGGGCCAGACTGCTTCCAACGCTAATTCGATCGCTCAGTTGTTTTCCCAGCGTGCCATATAAACCACTGATGGGCCAAAACAACGTCAACACCGCCAGTATGGCAATGACGCCAAATATGATGCTGAACAGGTTCTTTTTCACGATTTCCATGTAAGCACTCCGCGGTTTTGCCTGTCAGTAGATGTTCGCCACTCCATGTCCTATTCGCCCAATCTGTTCTGAGGGGTCAACATTTTCATTTTGAGCCGATTCTCAAATGCTTTGGTCCCTATCTGAATCCTGGGACGGAGCTGCCGGAACAGGCGCGGCGGCGGCTGGAGGCGCCGCCGCCTTTGCATTCGTATCGGTCACCACCACCAAGATCAGTTTCATCTTCCAATCGGACCGGCGGTCTTCGCCGGTTACCGGGTCCAAAAATGGCTTGTCGTCTGCCGGTGCTGCTGGACCGCCTGCCGGTTGAGGCGCTCCCTGCCAGGGAGCCGTCTGTTGATCCATGTCCGCGCCACCCATTGGGGGCGATCGATGGAGGGCTCCCCAAGGGATACCATGAGGACCAAAACCTCCGGGGGGCATGCCAGGCGGCATAGTCTCGTCTTGGCCAGGTACTCCATAGTTAGGGCCGGGCGTCTCTGGAATGTCAGCCATCGCCGTAGCCGCCAGGGGACCTTTACCTTCGAGCGCGAGCGCGGCGTTGTACGCGTTTTGCATCATCGTCAGGCGAGCTTGATCATCTTTGAGCTGCGTCTGCCCACTGGGCCCAATGACCTTGGCGATGTAATAATTCTTGAGAATTTTGGGATGGCCGGAATTGTATTTGTCCAAAGCGTCACGACCCATCTTCTGCTTGATGCCTTTGACCACATTGTTGAGGACGTACGTGTAGGCATTGCGATGGGGAGTTGTAATATCCAGTGTAATCACGAAACCCGGCGCCGCCGGCACCTGTGCGGCGGCATCGGCCTTGCTGGCACCGACCGTTGTATCCGCGGGCACATTCTTTGAAACATCATCGAAGTACTGCGACTGCATGCGGTCGATCAGAACCAACTCACGCTGATCGCGAGGGACTGCCTTAATCTGTTCCGCATCGCCCTGGGCATAACCGGGGGGCAGCGGCGGCAATGCCGCGCTCAAGTCCACCAGGAAATTGGGCCAGAACGTGCGGCTGTCCAGCATGGCGCGCGTATTGGTAATCTTCAATCGATCGTTGGCGCCGGCGTTTTCAACCTGCTGTTGCCACTGTTGATCCAGGTTTCTTGCGTTCGCCAGAACGGTGTCGTTGTTGGAACGGGCCGTCTGTCCCTGCTTGTAGGTAAATTGCTGGAGGAAATATCCCGCGATGCCCAGGCCGGCGCCCATCACGAATGCCGCGGCCGCGGCGCCGAACCACTGCGTCTTGTCCCGCCACATCTTCTCGCGCCGAATGTATTGCGGGAGCAGGCTGCTGGTGATCTTGGCCTCGCCCATCGCCTGCACGGCCAGCCCATAAGCGCTAACCAGTGAAAGCAGGTTCTGGTTGAACGTGGCGGCCAGTTTCGCGTCACTCGGCGCGCCGGCGGTCAGCTCGTTGATTTTTTCCACTTCCATTTGCAGGTTTTGCTGGAGATATTTCTGCAGCCCTGCCAAACGGAACGTGCCGCCCAGCGCCACGATCTTCTTGATCTGCGAATCGCGATGCATCGAGCCGTAAAAGCCCATGCTTCGCTGGATCTCAGCCACCAGATCGGCAAACACCGGCCGCATCGCCTGGAAGATCTGCCGGGCATATTTGCTGGTGTTGGCGTTGCGCTTCAATTCTTCGGCCTTGGCAAACGGAAGCTTGAAGCTCTTGACCAGCACTTCAGTGAAGTTGTTTCCGCCGATCGGGATGGACCGCAGCCAAACGCTTTCGCCGTCGGCGATGATCAGGTCGGTGTTCTCCGCGCCCAGGTCCACCATCATCGTGGGGCCTTTGAGGCGGCTGTCGTAGTACATCGCGTTGTAAACCGCCAAGGGGTTCATTTGAACCACCTGAACGTTCAGATCCAACTCGGTGAAGTACTGAATCTGCTGGTTGATCAGCTCCTTGCGCATCGCAAAGATGCCGACCTCGACTTCCGGCGAATCGGGCGCCTGGAAGAGCTGATACGCCCATTCCACCTCGTCCAGCGGGAAGGGGATCTGCTGGACCGCTTCGAAGCGAACGATCTCAGGGATTTTCTTTTTCTCGACCGGGGGCAGCTTGATGAATCGAGCAAAGCTCGAAACGCCGCTGACGCTGATGCCGACGGAGCTGCCTTTGATTGCGTGCCGTTGCACGAAATTCGACAGCGCCGAGCGGATCAGGCTTTCTCGATTGTCTCCGGAATTGGAAAGTACGTTTTCGTGCTCAATGACCTCGAAGTCATCCACGCGAAGTCCGGTACCGCTACGGACCAGTTTAATCGCTTTTAAAGCACGGTTGCCTATGTCGATACCCCAGGCAAAGCGGGCGGTGGCCATGCTGTCTCCTCTGCTAACCCGTGATGGAAGGGCGGCTGGCGTGACCAAAAACCGGCCGCTAATCCAAAAAGTTTATCAATTTTACGCGCCAAGTCCAACGTTTTCTTGACCTTAACCAGATCATTACGGCGGTCAGAACCATGGGCGGCATGTCGATATTTCACGTCGGCGGCAGATATACTGCCTGGGTAATGCCCTCTTTCTATATCCAAACTCTTGGCTGCAAGGTCAACCAGTATGAAAGCGAGCAGATGGCGGCATTGCTTCGCTCGCGGGGCTGGATTCAGACCGACCAGGCCTCCGCCCAACTTCGTATCGTCAACTCCTGTAGCGTCACTTGCGAGGCGGCCAGCAAAAGCCGGCAAGCCGTTCGCCGGGCCGTCCGCCTTTCGGTCCTCCCATCTTCCGGGCAGGATGCCTCCGAGCCGGGTCGGCCTCGCGTCTTAGTTACCGGATGCTGGGCCACCAGCGACCCCAAGGCGGCCGCCAGCCTTCCGGGCGTTGACGGGATCGTCACCCATCGGGATGACGTCGCCGGGCGCCTCGACCAACTCCTGCATCAGTTCGGCAGCCAGGATATCCCGTCGATCCATTTGACGTCCGCCCCGGAAAAAAGTTCCCCGATTATCGGAACTCGAAATCTTCCCATCTTGTCACAGCGCCAAACGCCGCATCAGCGGGCTTTTCTCAAAATCCAGGATGGATGCGATGCCCACTGCACGTATTGCATCATTCCTTCGCTGAGACCGGCGCTCTGGAGCAAGCCGCTGAATTCCGCGATCGAGGAAGCCCGACGCTTGGTTGACGCCGGGCATGTCGAACTGGTCCTGACAGGAATTTTTCTTGGCGCTTACGGCCACGCGACCGCGCTGCGCCGCCGTCAAAGCTCAACATCTGACATCAGTCTTTCCGGCTTGATCGATGCCCTGTGCACTCGCGTGCCTGGCCTGAAGCGTCTGCGTCTTTCCAGCCTCGAGCCGGGCGATTTGGGGCACGATCTTCTGCGCGCCCTGTGCTCCCACGCACAGGTCGTTCCCCATTTTCATTTACCGCTCCAAAGCGGCTCGGCCCATCTGCTTCGCAGAATGAATCGCCAGTACACGCGCGACGATTACTTGCGAATGCTTGATCGCGTCGATACCGCTTTCGATCGCCCGGCTCTGACGACCGATATTATCGTCGGCTTTCCCGGCGAAACCGATCACGAATTTGAACAAACGCTCCAGGTCGTTGATCGCGCCCGCTTCATCCATATCCATGCTTTCGGCTTCTCGCCGCGCCCCGGCACGGCCGCCGCCCGCTGGCGCGGCGATTTCGTCCATGGCTCGGTCATCAATGGCCGCATCCACGCGCTCCAGGAGCGAGCCGGCCAATTCAGCCACGCATTTCGCGGGCAGTTCGTTGGTCAAACGGCCCAGTTGCTCGTCTAGAGCGAAAAAAATTCCCCCGGCGCCACGCGTCATGGCCGCTGCGAGCGTTATTTCGACGTACATTTTGAAACCGATGCCGCCGACACGGGAGATTTCGTGACCGTCCGGATCGACAGGGTCACCGCCACGCGCACCTTCGGAACTCTCGCATGATCTGCGTGATTCAACGCGTTTTGCAGGCCGGCGTTTCGGTGGGGGGCCAGGAAATCAGCCGAATCGGCCGGGGCATTGTCGTCCTCGCCGCGGTGCACCGCACCGATACATCCCAAGACGTTGCCTGGACGGCCGCCAAGTTGGCTACCCTGCGAGTCTTTCCCAGCGAGGCTGGAAATTTCGATCTGGACGTGAAAGCCATCGGCGGTTCGATTCTGCTGGTCAGCAATTTCACGGTGGCCGCCGATGCCGCCAAGGGTCGCCGTCCCTCGTTGTCGGCCGCGGCCGATCCACAACTTGGCACCGTTTTGTTTCGCGAATTACTCCGAGCCCTGGAAGGCATGGACATTACAGTCGCCAGCGGTCAATTCGGCGTGGATATGCAGGTGGCGTTGGTTAATGACGGGCCAGTGACGTTTGTATTGGATAGCAGAGAGTAGGTATGAGCGTTGGAAAGCCGATTCCTTTTATTTTCTAAATTCCTGGTAGTACGGTGCCCCAGATGTTGATTTGATTTGCGTGCTGGTAGGGCGGATCGTTGCTGACGTGCATATCCAGCCAGAGAAAATTAGAGCGCAAGTCTTTGCCGTGGCGATAGGGATCCCAAGTATTCAATGGCCCATAATAACCCAAGTCGCTGTATACATTGTTTCTGCCCAGGTAATTCTCCGCCGCCAAAATAATCTCTGAAGCGGGTACTTGAGAGCCGGAAAACGAGCCGAGCGAGCAGAACCATAGTGCCATGTTCAGTTCATAGCTCTGTGATTCATCATCAATACCGGTTGGACAAATGACGACAGGCGGGTGTGATGTCTCGAAAAGCACTTGTGGCCATTGTGTCAGGCCTGGCATATTCATAGGACCCACGGGGAAGATGCAGCCATGATTCTCCGCAGCATAGGCCGTGATGGTGACCCCAATCTGATGCAGGTTGGACTGGCATTTAGCGAACATTGCCTGCTGGCGGGCTTTGGAGATCACGGGCATGAGCAGACCGATCAGGATGACGATGATGCCGATGACGATCATGAGCTCGATCAGGGAAAAGCCCGCGCGGCGAAAATTGAAAAGCGATCTGGGTATCACTTTGCTATCCGATATTTTAGGTTCCAAATTATGCCGACCAAAACCATTGCAATGCCCAGGGCCAGCAGCATTATCCAGGTCCGCGATCGTTCGCGCACTGCGCCAGATTGAGGCAAAACAGCAAGTCCAGTTAGATTTCTCGCACTTTGCGAAAGCTGGGATGACTGCTGCCGATATTGCTCGGAGACTTTGTTGGCCACCTCGGCCCAACGTACAAAATCGTCGAATGGAAAGTCCACTTTTCCTACCGGATCCCAGGCCGGATCTACCGGCCTAGTCGACTTATTGGTATCCCAATCGTATACCTCCTGGCAAGGCCACGGCGTTAAGGCAAAGCGAGACGGGTCAATCGGTTGGTTGATTTTCAGAGTCTTAGGATCGACCTGATAAGAGGCAAGATTTTTGCGATTCTGATCAAAGGTGAGAGTATGGGCCATTTGGATCGGATAAAAAACATCATTGCCGTCGGTATTCAGTTTGGTATAGACGACGCTTGTCAATTCCGAACGGGGCGTTCCATCGGGGTTCGCCACCAATTCCCATACAGGCCAGTACCCGTGTTCCTTGCCAAATCGAACAGATAGAGAGCCAGCTTTCTGCCCGGTCATCGTAAATTTCAGATCGATGCATGGTTCTCCCTGGAATTCAGACTCATTGCCATCAAGCAAGGTATATTGCTGATGCAATGGGTCGGACTTGAGACCTAGGGCCGCGGCGATATAAATGTCCAATACTTCCTCGGGAGTCATGCAACCTTTGTCCGCTTTTTGACGGTCCATGCTGTGGGAAAAAAGCTCCATACCCGGACGAACGTAGGCTATTTGTCCATCCCAGGCGCATTCTCTGGGCATAGATAGACTCTCATTTTTCATGCCCTTAATCACTCCTCCGTAATAGAACTTGTCTCCATCGAACGCATAACGGCAGTCGTATAGCAAGTCCTGACAATGGAAAGTGTAGTGGCACTGAAGCGTACGAATCGCCTTTCGGCTGGCGCCGTAGAAAAGAGAAACCTTGCGGTAAAGATCCATGGCCTGAGGTGAAGCGGCATTCACAAACGTCGGGCTATAAAGGGACGCGGCGGCGAGCGCGATCAATAGGGCAAGCTTAAAGCCAGCTCGGGATAACATTTCGCCTCCTATTCTAGTGTTTGGAGGAGAGCATTTAATTCATCGGCCGACGTATTTGTGTCAATGATGGAATTTCCAGTCGCATGGAGGGCATTATTGAGGCAAAACCGCCGGTCTAGCTCAAGATTCCCTTTACGAATCCCTCAAATTGCGGAATGCTGTACTCCGGATCAGGCGCGGAGGAATGCCACCGTTTTTCGCATTCGAGGCAGAGCCATCCCTCGTAGCCGATCTGCTTCAGCGCCTCCAGGCATTCTCCGAGCGGCAAATCTCCATGTCCTAGGAGCTGCGGCTGGCGTTTCCCATCGGGGAAAAATCCGTCCTTGAAATGCACGTGGCGAATGAACTTTTTCATCCGCTGAGCGGTGTCAATCGGCTTTTCGCCGTTGCGACAGGGGTGCTCGATGTCCCACAGCACGCCGGTTTCCTGTGGATCAAATTCGTGCACCAGTTCCATCATCCGCTCGCTGGATGCCCAATCGTCGTGCGTTTCCACCAGCGGAATACATTGGTGCGCTCTGGCGATCTTGATCAATTGTCGCAGATGCCGTTGTGCCATGATCAGGGCTTCGTCGCGCGACAATTCCTTGGGGACGCCTCCCCCAAAAACCCGCACATAAAGCGTCCGCGTTTGTTGGGCCAACTGCGCGTACCGCTGAAATTCCTCCAACATCGCCTCCCAGCGCGGCGCCGCCGGTGAGATCAGCGTGACGGAGGTGTTGTATCCGGGAATCGCCAGCCCATGCGATCGAAACAGCTCCAATGTCGAAGGCAGATGAGTTGTGAATTCCGGCAACTTCGTGATGTCGATTTCCGTCCCCAGCCCGCGAAAATCAACGCCCTCGATCTTGCACTGTGACGCCACGGCCGCGATTCGATCCAATGCCCAGGTCGGACAAACCAATGTCGAAATGCAAAGCTTCATGCCGCAAGGTTAAAACCCCCGCGCGTCGTTGGCAACGCAAAACGCCCACGTTGCACGCCTTTCGCTTTACGATAACGTACCGGCCGGCATGATCCGGCTGCTGCACCTCATCCCGAGCCAGGCCGATTTCCCGACTCGACACACCGTCGAGCAATTATCCCAAAATCTCGGCGATGAATTTTTCTCAACTTGTAAAACTCTTGGCCGCCACGGCGACTTTCGCAATGTTCTCTGCGCCATCCCGGCTCTTCGCCACGATGACCATCAGATCATTCACGCTTGGGGTTCGGCCCCCTTGGCTGCCGCTGGCCTCGCTGGCGCCAAGCCAATCATCTTCAGCCCGCTATCGGAGCGTCGCCTGCCCGGTTTTCGCTGGCTCCAACGGTTGTGTCGCCGATCCTTTCAGGTCGTGTCTCCCGATTCGATGATTGCGGAACGGCTTGCCCGCCACGGCGTGCCGGCCAATCGTTGCCAAACCATTCTTCCCATCGTCGATGCAAAATTGCCCGCCAAACCCGATCCCGCCTTTCGCGGCGCAGAACTTTGTGCCGAAAGAGAAGAACCAGCGTCAGCACGCCGCCTGCCAGCGACATCGCGACCAACATTTGGAGGATCTGATCCGGGCGAAGCCGCAGCGCGAGCGCCGCCAGCATCTTGACATCGCCGCCGCCCATCATCCCCAGGGCGAAGGCCCCGGCGAAGACCAGAAAAACCCCTATTCCGAGAGCGATCTGGATGCCGACGTCGCTCCAGCCGAGCTGCGCGCCATACCAATAGGCCAGCGCCAAAAGCGCGATCGCGGCATTCAGCCGGTTGGGGATTGTGTAGTGCTTGATGTCGCCCCAGGCGGCTGCCACCAGCAACGCGGCCAACCCCCCCAGGCTGGTCACGAAGACCATTGCGTGCATGGCGGCGGGTCTAGATGGAATGGGTTTCCAAACTGTAAGCATTTTAACGAACAGCGTGGAAATCAATGGTTAGGGCTGAAGTCATCATTATTGGCGCCGGCATGGCGGGCGCCAGTATCGCCGCCGAGCTCGCGCCCCATGCGCGGGTGGCGCTGGTCGAAGCGGAAGCCCAGCCGGGCTATCATTCGACCGGCCGCTCGGCCGCCTTCTGGGCCGAGACCTATGGCGGCGAGGCGATCCAGCCGCTGACCA
>CAZCKE010000033.1:9995-17253 GCA_964499005.1 uncultured Tepidisphaeraceae bacterium | reverse complement strand
AAGGTTTTACGGGCAGGAGGCCGGTCGAGTGACAGACGGGCTGGATCAATCCGGAATGGATGCACTGCTGGCCGCGGTGGACAGCGGCACGGTGGAGAAGGAGGCGCCGCCCGTCGTATATGGGTCTCGAGGGCCGGCGCCGCTGGATGTTCAGGTTTACGATTTCAAACGGCCGGAGCGCGTCAGCAAAGATCAGATGCGGGCCCTGGAGGCGCTGCACGAGGGGTTTAGCAGAAATTTCGGGGCAGCCATCTCGGGGTATCTGCGCACGATTATCGAAGTGTCGGTGGCTCATATCGAGCAATTGACCTACAGCGAATTCATCCATTCCCTGCCCAATCCGACCTGTTTTAACCTGCTGAAAGCGGAGCAATTGGATGGGCAATTGTGCCTGGAAATGAGCCCGCTGATCATTTATCCGGTGATCGATCGGCTGCTGGGGGGGAGCAATGCGGAACTGTTCATTCCACAGCGGCCGCTCACGCAGATCGAGCAGCGGCTGGTCACGCGCATCACGGATCGGGCGACTCATCATCTTTCGGAAGCATGGAGCAATCTGACGCCGGTGACGTTTCACGTCGAGGATTTTGAGAGCAATCCGCAATTGGTGCAGATCGTTCCGCCGAACGAAACAGTGGTGGTGGTTGGATTTGAGCTGAAGATGGGGAACCGCGCCGGGACGATGAGCCTCTGCATTCCATACAACGTCATCGAGCCGATCATGGGGATGCTCGCCACGCAGAATTGGTTCAGCTATCAGCGTAAAGGGGCGCAGGACGATCACGTCAAGCGGCTCACGCGAAACGTCAATAACGCCCCGGTCGAGATGCGGGCCTTTCTAGCGCAAACAACGATGCATTTGAACGATTTGATGGCGCTTGCGGTGGGGGATGTCATCACCACGGACAAACGATGCGAGAGCGACGTTTTCGTGCAAGTAGAAGGAAAAACCAAATTTCACGCGCAGGTGGGTCAGCTTCGCGGAAAAAAGGCGTTTCGGGTCATGAGAGTTGTCGCGGAGCCTGTCGATCAACGGCCCAAAGCGGCTGACGCCAAGGAACTGGCTGGAGCCCGGCGATGAGCCACGCGGCCGCGGCACCCTCAACGATCCCATCACCCCGGAAAAAACGGTCCGGCTATTTGCAGACTTCGGAGTTGCCACTGCATAGCCTGATTTTTCTCTTGCCGCCTTTGATCATTTTTGAGCTTTTGGCGCAATTTCAATCTTCTAGCCCCATCGCGTTTCACATGCTACAGAGATTCTTTGCCGCGCTGGGCGCCACCGGGCGATTCATCCCGGCGTTGACGTTGGTGGGGATCCTGCTCACATGGCATGTCAGCCGGAAAGACCCCTGGCGAATCCAGATTGGAACGATCTGGATGATGGCGATAGAGAGCATTGGACTGTCGTTGCCGCTGCTGATTCTGGGAGTTGCCGCCGCGCGGTGGAATGTGGGATCGCCGGTTCAAAATTGGCGCGATGATGCTGTATTGTCTTTAGGGGCAGGGATTTATGAAGAATTAGTATTTCGTTTAATTCTGATGACGCTGCTGATGGTGCTGTTTGCTGACGTCCTGCGAATGCGACAAATGTGGGCAAGTCTGCTAATGGTATGGACTTCTGCGATTCTCTTTGCCCTCTACCATTACTTGGGGCTTGAAACATTCCAATTGCGAAGTTTTGTCTTTCGGACGTTGGCGGGGGTATATTTTGCGGTCCTGTTTCTTACACGAGGATTCGGCATAACATCAGGTTGCCACATATCTTACGACATACTCGTCATTGTCCTGCGAGCGGGGGTTCTCGGGTAGGCGCGATTATTTTCTTCGTTTTGATTTTTTTCTTCCTATAATGTGCCTCGACAGCTGACCGAATCAGGGGCGGTTAGCGACCTGTCCGTTGTGGATGGGTCGTGCTACGTATGGCAGATCGGACCGCTGGCAAGGACGCCACCGGAACTGCAACTCTGGCCTATCGCAAGCATGTCTTTTTTAGGTCATTTACCTTTATGGCAAGACAGCCCGGACTTAGCTCCTCTGTCCCAGTGAGAAGGGAGATCCCTTCTAGAAAGAGCATGGACGCTATGAGCAATCGCACCAAACAACGCCGATCCGGAGGGTTGACTCTCCTGCTGTATCAGCGGACTCTCCATCCCGAACTTTTTCGCATTCTTGCCTCGGAGCAGGTAAGCCGCAGGGCTTATGAAGCGGATATCTGGCTCGTCGAGGGTGGCCACGTCATCAGCATGACGGCCGACAAAAACACGCTTACGGAAGTCATTGTTACCAAGAGCGAACCGATTACCGACCGCGGACTCCTGTTATCCACCCCCTGCCGTGGTGAAAAGTATCACGAGGATACCTACGGGAATATCCGCTACATGATCAGCACTCAGGAAGAGCAGCTGACCCAGACGCTCTACGATGCGACCAAGCATGAGATTTCGAGCTATGCCGCCAAGCGCGAGTTGATGGCGGCCGATATCCCAGGCGCCGGGGAAACGGGCGGCTCGTTGTCGGTTTTGGACATTGAACGCCGCAGCCATGAGTTGCTGGTTCAGAGCTTCCACCTTTTCGATGAAACACAGATGGTCATCAAGACCCAGGCGATTCTCGAAGTGGTAAAGTCGAGTTAGAGGCCGCGCGCAGCTAATACAAAGCAATGTGCCCAGGCCTTTCGGCCTGGGCTTTTTTATTTGGGGCGCTGCTCCAGGCGTTTCGCAATGCCGGTCGTATCAGTGGCTTCCTTGTCAGAGAGTGTTTCAATCTTCCAGATGAGGGTCATGTTGACCGGTTCGGTTGCGGCGTTCCCCTTGGGGGACGTGAATTCCAATTCGGTGAAGCCCGGCAGGCCACCGGGCTCGTTGGATGCATCTGGTTTGCAGTAGAGCTGGGCTCGCTCACCGGTAATATATTTTCCAGCGTCGGGCGATACGGTTCGATATTGGACCGTGAGCAATTGCCGGCCGATGACGACTCCCAGCAGATCGGCGTCGAGTCCGACTTTGGCTTCATAGGAGGGACGTTGAATAACCATCATGCGGCCGATGGAGGATTGATCCCAGGATTTTCCCGAGAATCCCAGCCTGCGAAGCTCTCCTCCGCCTCGTGCAAAAATCTGAGCCGTAATCGGCACCTCGGCAATCGACCAGACTGCAGTCGGCAACTGACCCGCTGCGGGGCCGGCTGGCTCGAAGGACATTTCTTCGATCAATTCATCGCTTTGTGGGTCGATGTGAAATTGGCGGACGATTCGCAGATCGTATCCTGCCAGGCGATGAGAGGTCATTTTGATCCCGTCGTTCACGACCTCGCAGTCGTAGGGATCGATTTCCGCTTCGGAGGCCGGAGGCCAGCCCCGGCCGTAACGCTGCGGCCAGTCGTCCTGCGGCCATGGCCAGCTCTTTTCGCCGCCCCAGTTGCGATATTTGCTGGCATCGATTGCAGGGTCGCTGGGATTGTTCCATAGGAGGTTGTTTCCGCCGACGGTGGCAAATCGCAGCATTCGCCCGCCGACCTGGGGAGCGAGGATCGCTTCGATGGAGCCGTTGCTGATGCGAATACATTGGCTCAAGCCGTCGTAGGACATTTGCTCGATGTGAGCTGGATGGGACACGTTGCCTCCCGACGCGCATCCGGCCAGCATCCAGCAGAGCAAGATCGCGTTCGCCGCCTTCATTGCCGCCAACTCTCGTCCATCGCGGGAATTTCGTCAACAGTTTGGAGGTTCCGCCTCTTGGCGTAAGCCGAAGATCGGAATAGAGTGGGGCGCGCGAAAGCTCCCAAAAGGATATTAAATGGAAAATTCACCCGTTCAGCCAACAACCATTAATTACGACGACTTCGCCAAGCTCGATTTGCGCGTCGCGACCATCCTGGAATGCAAGCCGCACGCAAACGCAGACAAGCTGCTGGTTTTGCAGATTGAGCTGGGCTCGGAAAAACGGCAAATTTGCGCGGGCCTCCGGCAGCACATCGCCGATCCGCAATCGATGGTCGGGAAACAGATCGTCGTCGTCGCCAATCTCGCGCCGCGGCAAATGCGCGGAGAGATCAGCCAGGGAATGCTGCTGGCGGCAACTGATCCCGCCAGCGGGAAAGTGATCGTGGTGACCCCCTCCGAGCCAGTGGCGGCTGGGTCGAAGGTGAGTTAATGAGGCAATAATTTCGCCAGCAGAGGCGCGTAATACGAAATAATCATGTCGGCGCCGGCGCGCTTGATGGATTGGAGCGATTCGAGCACGGCAGCATTGTGATCGATGGCGCCGGTCTTGGAGGTGGCTTCGAGCATCGCGTATTCGCCGCTGACCTGATAGGCGACGACGGGAACGTTAACGGCTTTTCGCACGGCGGCGATGACATCCAGATACGGCCCGGCGGGTTTGACCATCACCATGTCGGCCCCCTGCTCGACATCCAAAATGGCTTCGTGGATTGCCTCGCGCGGATCCCGCGCCCCGTCCATTTGATAGGAGCGGCGGTCGCCGAATTGCGGAGCGGAATCCGCCGCTTCGCAAAAGGGGCCGTAGAAGGCGCTGGCATACTTCACCGAATAAGACAGGATGGCGACATCGGCGAATCCGCTGGCGTCCAGACCTTTGCGCAGGGCGGCGACGGTGCCGTCCATCATGCCGCTGGGCGCGATGACAGTTGCCCCGGCGCGGGCGTGATTCAAGGCCTGGTCGACCAGGCGCATGACGGTGGCGTCATTATTGACGGTCGATTTATCGGGGGTCAGGACGCCGCAGTGACCGTGGCTGGTGTATTCGCAAAAGCAGAGATCGGTGATGCCCGTCATGGGAATTTTGCGGGCGGAAATCTCTCGCAACAGGCGGCAAACCACGTTGTCGGGATGGAGAGCGGCCGATCCTTCGGAGTCTTTACTGGCTCGAGGGATGACGCCAAATACGAGGAAAGCCGCAAAACCCTCGGCGGATCGCTCGGCCAGCCAATCGGCTGCCACATCCACCGACATCTGGCTCACACCGGGCATGGAGCCGATCTCTTTACGAACCTTGGCGCCTTCGCACACGAAAACCGGGACGATGATATCGCTTCGCCGCAGATGCACCGCTTGAAGCGCGTTCCGCAACGGCGCGCTCAACCGCAACCGGCGCGGGCGGATCGGAAAATCGAACCGAGACTCGGACATGCGACTCCATTATAGCGTCGGCGTATTTGCCGGTGATCTGTAGCACCATTACAATCCGACCCATGCGTTGCATGGCGGCGGCGTTTGTCTCCATTGTCCTGGGCGTGAGCCTGGTTTTACAAGCCAAGGGCAGGCAAATCTGGGACTATCGTAACGGAAGCTGGTCGGAAGCGACCATGGCGCCCAGCACGCAGCCGATCGATGATCCGGACTTGGATCACGCGGAGCAACTCCTATTCCATGGAGATTTCCGCACGGCGCGGAAGGTACTGCTCGCTTGGGAAAAGGCGAATAAAAAAGCGCCCGACCGTGACCGGTGCATTTACCTGCTGGCCGAAGCATTTTTTCAATCGGACGATCGCATCAAGTCGTTTTATTATTGCGATGAGCTGATGGACGAATACCCTGAAAGCCCGCTTTTTCAGGCGGCGCTTCAGCGGCAATTTCAGATCGCCGATGCGTTCCTCCACGGCTACAAGCGGGTCCTGCTTTTTTTCCGAATTCTCGATGAAACGGACACGGGCATCCAGATGATGTTCCGGATTCAACAGCGCGCGCCAGGGTCACCGCTGGCGGAGCAAGCCCTGCTCCATACCGCGGATTATTATTTCGAGGATGGGGATTACGACCTGGCCTTCGACGCGTACAACGCCTACGCCCGGAGTTATCCGCGAAGCGTTCAGATCGCCCGGGTCAAGCTTCGGGCCGCTTATTCGTCCCTGGCGCAGTACCGAGGCGTGCGATTCGACGCGACCAACATCATCGATGCCCGCGCGCAATTGCTGGACATGGAGAAAAACTACCCCGAACTGGCGGCCGACGAAAACATCGCCAACGTGATCGAGCGTATCGACAGCGCGTTCGCCGAGAAGCTCCTCTTGACGGCGGAATTTTATCAACGGACTCACGAGCCGCGCGGGGCGGTATACGAATATCGATTCCTGGTGCAGACATATCCGAATTCACCGGAAGCGGCGACAGCGCGAGAACGGCTTGCCGACATACATGCGACGCTGCTAAATGAGCCGGCGCCGCCACCGGCCAATGGGTATGCGCCGTCGACTCAACCGAGCGCCAATGCGCAGTAGCCGGCACATCGCGATGATCCGATTGCATTACATTTTCATCATACTGACGGCCCTGTTTGCCGGTGGGTGTGGCTTCCACGGCAGCCCCAATTCCAATGGTTGGCATTGGGACACAACCTACCGGCAGGACATTCATACGGTGGCCGTGCCAATTTTCACGACACGCGACTTTCATCGCGGGGTTGAAATGCAGTTGTCCGATGCCCTGGTCAAGAAAATCGAGGAGTTCACGCCCTATAAAGTCGTGCCTCGGGATCGGGCGGACACTGTTTTAGAGGGTGAGATCGTCTCGATCCGGCCTTCGACGCTGGTTTTGGACCCTCATACGGCGACGCCCCAGCAGGAGCTTTATACGATCAGCGTGAATTTCACATGGAAAGACCTGCACAACGGGAAAATCCTTGTCAGCCGCACGGATTTCGAGCAGGATAGCACGTACTTTCCAACGTTAGGCGAAGATCAGTCCGTCGGGTCGCAGGACGCAGTCGAACGTCTGGCACTGGGGATCGTACAGGAGATGGAAGGGGCCTGGTAAGCGAAAGGCAGCCTGGGAATCAATTTATTCCGATTAATCGGTCTGGGTTGGCTTTTGCGGCTGGAAATGAATGTCCAAAAAACCATAGAATGTATAGGTTATATTTCAATGCGACTCTGAACGAATAGGCGGCCGATGCTTCTTGACTGGTCGCGGTCGGTGTGAAGCAGTAGCGAGGCGGTTTTCAGACCTCCAAGCAAGCAAGGAAACATATGTCAGAACCACGTCCACCGGAACGTCCCTTTCGCAAAAACGGCCGCATGCCGCCTTCGGGCGGGCCGATGCGGGTTGGCAAGGGCCTGTTCGGCTGGTTGCTGTTTGTCGTGCTGGTCATCATGCTGGTCGTGATCCTGCAGACCGGGCGTCGAGATTCCGTCAAAATCCCCATCTCTGAATTTGAAAATTATCTGGTGCAGAATGTCGTCACGACGTTCACGATTGCAGGCGACCAAATCCCCGGACAACTACAGCCGGCACTCAAGC
>CAZCKE010000033.1:9448-9985 GCA_964499005.1 uncultured Tepidisphaeraceae bacterium | reverse complement strand
GGCTGAAGTCGAAGACCGGACCGATGTACCACTGATACGCCAGCGACGTTCCGGACTGTTTATCCCGCCGGCACGTTCTCAAGCGGCACTGGTTATCTGAGCCACCTCATGGACATCCGCAAGGATGCCAAGGTCGAGGCGGAAAACAGTTCCAGCATCGTGATGACGTTCCTGGTTCCACTGGTTCCGTGGCTGCTGATCTTCGTATTCATCTGGTTCTTCGTCTTCCGCCAGCTTCGCAATAGCGCCGGCGCGGGCGGTATGCTTGGCAGCTTCGGCAAGAGCAAACATAAGATCACCGCCAAGGATCACACGAACATCACCTTCGACGATGTGGCCGGCATCGAGGAGGCCAAGGAAGAGGTGATGGAGATTGTCGAGTTCCTGAAGAACCCCAAGAAATTCCAGCGATTGGGCGGTCGAATTCCCCGCGGCGTGCTGCTCGTGGGTGAGCCGGGAACCGGCAAGACGCTCCTCGCCAAGGCGATCGCCGGCGAAGCGGATTGCCCGTTCTTCAGCATCCGTGGCTCAGATTTT
>CAZCKE010000033.1:0-9438 GCA_964499005.1 uncultured Tepidisphaeraceae bacterium | reverse complement strand
GTCGGCGTGGGCGCCAGCCGCGTCCGCGACCTTTTCAAGCAAGCCAAAGACAATAGCCCGTGCATCATCTTCCTGGACGAAATTGACGCCGTGGGCCGGCGCCGCGGCAGCGGCTTCTCCAGCGGCGGGCACGATGAACGCGAACAGACGCTCAATGCGATCCTCGTTGAGATGGACGGCTTTGACACCAACGATCAGGTCATCGTCTGTGCCGCCACTAACCGAGTGGATGTGCTGGACCCGGCTCTGACGCGTCCGGGGCGATTTGACCGGCAGATTGCCGTTCCGCTGGCCGACGTGAAAGGGCGATTGGAAATCCTCAAGGTTCACAGCCGCAAGGTGAAGCTTGGGCCGAATGTGGATTTGGCGCGATTGGCTCGGGCCACCAGCGGGTTCAGCGGCGCCGACCTGGCGGCGACCATCAATGAGTCGGCCCTGGGCGCGACGCTGGCCGGCAAGGAATTCATCGAACAGGATGATCTCGAGGAAGCGCGCGACAAGGTCCGCTGGGGCCGCGCTCGTAAATCGGCGGTCATCGACGAAAAAGACAAGATCGCCACCGCCTATCACGAGGCGGGGCATGCGGTGGTGCAATATCTCGAGAAGGATGCCGATCCGATTCATAAAGTCACGATCATTCCCCGCGGGCAAGCGCTGGGTTCGACCATGACCTTGCCTGAAAAGGATCATCTCAACCGTTCACGCCGCTGGTGCCTGGCGTGGATCCGCATGGGCCTGGCCGGCCGTATCGCCGAGGAGATGTTCACCGGCGACATCAATACCGGCGCGTATGGCGATATTCGGCAAGTGACGGACCTAGCTCGCCGGATGATCCGCGACTGGGGAATGAACGAGAAAATCGGCTTCGTTTATTATGGTGAGGACAACAACCGCCCCGGTTTTGATTTCGGCAACACCCGGGATTATTCGGAAGAAACCGCCAGAGCCATTGACGAGGAAGTCAAGAAGCTGATTGATAAGCTTCAAGATGAGACGCGCAAGGTACTGGAAGGCAACAAAGATCGGGTGGAGATGCTGGCCAAGGCGCTGCTCAAGTACGAGACGCTGGATGGCGTCGACGTCGAGCGGATCATGAAGGGCGAAAATCTGACCAAGCCGACAGTCGGCGATCTGCTTGAAAAAGAGCAGAGTCGCCGCGGGACCGTGATTGCCCCCGAGCCGCAAAGCCCTGATATTTCGCTGGGCGGCGGCGCGCTTCCGGCGCCGGGTTAAGAATAATTGCTGAACGCGGAATGACGAGTGCTGGATGGAAACTTTCCATCCAGCATTCTTTTTTTTGGTCAACCGCCGAGCAGCTCTTCGGACTCGATTACTTTCTTCGCCAACTCGATGATGCTCGTGCGGCGCTTCTGGCTTTCCTGCTGAAGGCGTTTGTGCGCATCGGGCTCGGAGAGGCCCAAGTGTTTCATCAAGACGCCCTTGGCGCGTTCCACAAGCTTGCGATTTTCCAGGCTCTGGGCCAGGGAATGCTTTTCCGCCAAGACAACCAGATATTCCTGAAATCGCGCCACGCCGATTTCAATTTGTGCGGCCAGGGCTTCCTGGCTGACGGGCTTGACGAGATAGCCGAAAACCCCCGCGGCCTTCGCCCGGTCCACCAGCTCGCGTTCGGTATAGGCGCTGAGGATCAGGATGGGACAGGCGCGAATCTTCTGCAAGCGTTCGGCCAGCTCAACGCCATCGACGCTGCCCAGGAGGCGAATATCGGTCAGCACCAGATCAGGCGACGCAGCGCGGAAGACTCGCTCCGCTTCGATGGCGTCGGCGGCATGGCCGACGACCCGGTGCCCCAGCCGCTCCAATTGGGTCTGCAGCCCCAGGGCAACGAGGGTTTCATCTTCGACGATCAGGCACCGGTAGGAATACGCGGGGGGCTTACTCTCGCTTCCCGCTTCGCCGACCACAGCGGTGGACGAAGAACCGGACGACTCGTTGCTGGGCTTGTCTATGCTCACTGATTGTCTCTTCCAATGCTCTGACTAACCATCGCGGACGTGAACTGATCCGCAACTACAAAAATCCACTACTCACCCGGAAGTGCGCGGGCATTATACCATGCTCGGCAGTTCATCTTCCAACAATGTAAACTCAACGCGGGCAACCGTCCCTTCTCCGGGATGCGAATCAATAGAAAATTTTCCGCGAAGTTCCCGAGTGACAAAATCTCGCACCAGGTTCAGCCCCAGCCCAGGCCGGCTGCTCAGCAGCGCCACCCCTTGCTCGCGAGCGGCGGAAGCGGATTCTTGCTGCTCAATCGGTTCGACAAGCGATTCGGTTGTGAACCCGCGCCCATCGTCGATCACCTCCAGGCGCAGCCCCCTGGCGGAGTGGCCCGGCGCTGTTGCCGAGGATATATCGGGCCCGACCACCATCGCCTGCACCCGAAGCAAGCCCGCGTCGGCCAATCCGTGGGCCATGGCGTTGTAGCACAACTCGTGCAGCACCATCGCGACCGTCACCGCCCGATCGGTCCGAAGCAGCAGATTCACAGGCACATCTTCGGTATGCACTTCCACGCTCGCAGGACGAAGAGCATCCAGGGACCGAATGGTCTGATCCACTATCTCCTTGAGCCCCAGGCGATCCGGGCGCCCGCTGATCATATCCAGGCTGCGCGCCAGTACCCGCGCTCGCTCGACGACCCGGTCGAGCCACTTTCTCGCCGGCGCTGGTAGGCGCGGCTGATCCATCGTCAGCAATGCGATCATTCCCGTAAGATTATTCTTGACCCGATGCTTGAGTTCGCGAAGCAGCATTGCCTTGGCATCGGCGTCGCGGCGCGTCTGCTCGTAGAGCCGGGCGATCTCAATCGCGGTCGCCGCGCGCGCCGCGAAAATCTGGGCCAGGTTCAATTGCTCTTGCGAGAACGTGCCGGGCTCCTTTCGCAGCAGCGCCAGCAGCCCCAGCGGCTCGGGGCCGGCACCCATCATGGGCACGTACATTACGCTCCCCGAGGGAACCTGCGTCCGAAGAAAAGGATGCAGCGTTTTGCTGCTGGGCCCGTCTTCCACCACGAGCGGCTGATGGTCTCGCAGAACATGGCCCGAATTGGTCCCTTCCACTCCGAATCGATATCCAATAATGTGCGACGCGTAATGCTGAGTCGAGGCGCTGACAATCAGCTCGTCGAGCTTGTCGGTTCGCAGGATCACCATGCAAAGATCGACTTCTGTCGGCCCCGGCGCCAAATCGGCGATCTGCTGAAGAATCTGCTCGGTCGATTCCGGCTGAAGCATGGCCTCATGTAGCGCAAACAGGGCGTCGCGCTGCTGAAGCAATCGGTTGCGTGCCGCCAACGCCTGGCTGGTCTGTCCGTAAAGCCGATCATTAGCGATTGCAACAGCCGCCAAGCCTCCCCACAATTCCGCGAGTCGAATATCCGCCGCCGTGAACTTTTGCGGCTTGGTGTCCCCGAGGGTCATGACTCCCAGTATTTCGTCTCCGGCAATGAGGGGGAGAAGCAGCAGCGACCGCAGCTTGAACTTTTCCACCAACTCCACGTTATAGGGAACGCCTTCCCGCTGCAGATCGGAACAGGCAATCGCGCGGCGCTCCAGAACGCACTGGTGAAGCAATGGAAGTTCATCAATGGGGAGAACCCGGCCGATGACCGGCGGTTCGACGCCCGCCGAGGCGATGAAGCGAACTTTTCGCCCCTCCTCTTCCAGCGCCGAGACACCGGCCAACGACATCGACATCACCGATCGCGCCGCTTCGGGAAGCATTCGACAGACCTCGCCCTCCGAGCCGACTTTCTTAAGGACTTGTGCCGAGGTTTCGGCGACCATTTCCAACGCGGTCAGATATCGCACGATGCGCCGGTCCGAGGAACTGCGATGGCGAATCGCTTCCCAAACACCTGCCAGCACCAGCACCGAACCCGCCAGCCATACCCATAGCACCCACATCTGGCTCGGCGAAATGTGCTGATCGACGAACGCGGCATCGGGAAAAAGCGATAGGGACCATGTGCGGCCGAGCACCGGCACGTTGGTCTGGGACTTGCCAAAATCCTCCGCGAATACGGCGGGATTTTGCCCCTCCGGCGGGACGCTCAGGAATGCGTGCTGGTCGTCGCTCAACTGCATCGCCAGGTGCTTGGGCAATTGCTTGGGCAGATTGGCCAGCACCACATCGAGCTTGAGGCCGACAATGATCGCGCTGCCTGATTCGGGAGAATCCGAGCGGCTATCGGTGCCCGCCCAAAGGCACGGCAACACCGGGCCGGCGCCGGCCATTATTTTGACCGGTGCGGTTTCCCCTCCATCGTTGGAACGCGATCGATTGATCGCATCGGCCCAGTTCGGATTATCCGTGATTCGCATGCCTTTGATCGCGGCGCTTCCCGGCCCCACCGCCTGGCGACAAATGTCGTTTGCATCAACCCATCCGCAAAACCAGACCGCCGGGTGATTCGATATCAGACCGCCCGCTTCGGCCACGAATTGTTTTTCCGAACCCAGCTTGCCCGTATCCCGAGATCGCCGCAATGGCTTCAGCTCATTGATCACGGACCAGTTCACCTGCCTGGAGATGAGTAGCCCGCGCTGGCCGGCATCCAACAGCGCCGCCACCTTGGCATTATCATGATTCATCTTCCAGATCACGACGGTGAGCCCCACCCACACGAGAAGCATTCCCGCGGGGATGATCCAAATTCTCTGCCGAGACATCCCTAAAATGCCCGCGCGACTGGCATGAGCGCGATTGACGCTGCTCCGCTGATCCGCGGAATCGGGTCTCGATTGATGTGGCGTCTCCAAGGTCATTTCACGATGCTCGATCCCACTGCCCCCACATGTTCTACTGCCCATGCGGACATGTGGGGGTATTTTAACAATTATCCCCGGGCTGTCGTGGAAATTTTCGAGTTCTGTGGCAGGTATTTTGGCGCGGGCTCGCGCGGTTGAATTGAATGTGAGGGATTTGAGTCGGCGTAAACGGGGCTTATTGCACTTCCAGATCGATCGTCACGGTCAGGCGCTGCCCATCACGGAAAAGGGTCATTTCGGTCTTTCCGCGGTGATTCGCGATCATAGCCGCAAATGTAGACGTATCCCCTACGGATTGGCCTGCCAGCTTCAGGATCAGGTCGTTCGCGCGCAATCCCGCTTTATCGGCTGCAGATCCGGGCACAACCTGCAGAATTCGCAGCGCCGGCGCCGTTCCCAGTGAAGGGTCGCTCTGGCGCTGGGGATCGTCCTGCATGACCATGTTGACCGAGACCCCCAGGAACGGCCGCCGTACCCGGCCGTTCTGCACGAGTTCCTGTGCAATTCCGGCGTAGGGCGTCGCGGAGAAAAACCGGCCCCCCTTGGTGAATCCCGCCACGGTCCCTTCAATGTCGATCACGGCAGTCAAATCCGGCTCCCAGCCCTCCCACACGACCAACCGGTTCGATGCGGGGTTCAACGACAGCAGGAGCAGCAACGCCCCGGGATCGGGACGATGATCCGCCAATTTCACCGGCGCCCCTTTCACGTCCTGAAGTTGCAGGATGGTCACGTCCGATTGCCGATCCGACGCCACGAACGATGCCGTCCCGAATCGTCCGTTGGCAAGCACCAGAGGGACCGGCTCGGCAAACGCTTCCTTGCTGACATAGTGAGGGACCAACAGATGTTGTTGGTCGTCCATCACGATGCCTATGTTGTTGGGCGCGAAATGCGACAACTGCATGACGATGATGTGCCCGGTATCGGGAATCGCCGAAGGATTGGTCGTAGGCACGATCTCCGCGTGAACCAATGTCTCCCCCCCATTGCGCTGCATTTCCATCAAGCGGCGGCGAACTTCAGGCTCGAGTCTGTATTTCGACAGCAGATCGTCGGTCGGAATGATCAGCGTAAATTCCTGCGGCATTTGCACGCGCGCGATGCTGGGCGCGATTTGCCGGAAGAGAGATTGTGTCTCGCGGTTTAATTCTTCAAAAACCGGGCGGGAAGTGGGTTCCGGGGGGTCTTGATCTGCCCGGGCGATGCCCGATTCTGCTCCGAGCACCAGGGCCGCGGCCAGAGCCGCGATCACTCGCATCTGCACGACATGTATTGGGCTCGATCTCATAGAGTCACTATAGAGTCACTTTAGAACTTCCCGCTGACGGGAACGACCATGGGATCCTGCGATGATTGCTGGCGGCTCCCCTGCCATTGGGCCAAATCTTTGACAAACTGCTGGGCCTCATCGAGCGTGTTGAAATGTTGTAAAGCCACGTCGCGCCCTGAATTATCGCGCATGTTCACGACGTAACCGCCAGCCTGCGAAGGTTGTCCATCGCTTGTATTAACGACCATATCGTTGCCATGAGGAACGGAATAGCGCTCTCTCCCCAGCCAGCCGACGGTGAATCCAAAGAGGATGCAGGCGGCGAGGGAAATACCGATCGTCCCCAGGCGCCGCAGGGTTCCCATGACAGCCTGCCGATGCGCTTCGCGCACGATCTTGACCTCCAAACGTGAAGCGACTTTTTCCGGTGGCTCCAGGGCGGACCAGACCATCCGCCGAATGGCGTGCTCTGATCGCAGTCGATCCAATTCGGCGGAGAGATCCGCCTCGACCGCGAGCCGCCGCCACAATCCCTCACACTCGCTGACGGGCATCTCGCCGTCGAGATAGGCGTGCAGCAGTTCAAGATCATTCTCAGGTATGGCCATTACGATCTCACCTCTCTCGTTTCTCGTTCTCTCATGTCTGCGACGCGTATTGCCGCAACATTCCAGCCAACTGTTTTCTTCCGCGATGAATCCAGGTCTTCACCTGCGGGATGCTGGCGCCGAGCGTTTCGGCGATCTGTGCGTAAGGCATTTTTTCATATTCGCAAAGCACCAATGCGGCCCGAAAATTTTCCGGCAAACGCTCGATAGCCCGACGAACCTGTTCAATGGCTTCCCCTTCGATCAATCGATCTCCGGGCGCCTCCGTTGAGCCCGATTCGGACGTTTCGTCCAATAAAACCGACATCCTCGGCTGCCGCAAAATCCGAAGGGCTTCATTGACCACCGTTCGGCGAAGCAGGCCACCCGGAGCGTTCCAGTCATAGCGGTGGCGGTGCTGGTACAGATTCATAAATGCTTGCTGCACCACATCTTCAGGCGATGTCCGATGCCCCACAATGGCCCGGGCGATTGCCACAAGCCGCCGGGTGTGCAGCCGAACCGCTCGCTCGAAGAGCTCGTCGATAGTTGTCGCGGCCGATGGTGGCCGCCCTTCCTCAAGTGACACGCGCGGACTCCGGCAAAGTTACATCCGGCTCCCCCCTACTTAGCCTCTCCTGCCCATATCATATCCCATAAATCTCGGCTGTTTTAGTTCCGGCCGTCGAGTATCTTTTGCGTCAAAATGGAGGCCTTTGTGAACAATCACATGATGCCACAGCGTCGTTTGGGGAAATCCGGCTTGGTCGTCTCGGCCTTGGGCTTGGGATGCATGGGGATGTCCGAGTTCTACGGCCAGCGCGACGACGAAGAATCGATCCGCGTCATCCATCGCAGCATTGAGATGGGGATGAGCTTCCTCGACACGGCAGATATGTACGGCGTCGGACGTAATGAGGAACTCGTCGGCCGCGCGATATGTGATCGACGCGATAAGGTCGTGCTGGCGACCAAATTTGGAAATGTGCGCGGCGCGGATGGAAGTTTCCTGGGCGTCAATGGGAAACCGGATTATGTCAGGGCATGTTGCGACGTCAGCCTCAAGAGATTGGGCACGGACGTCATCGATTTGTATTACCAGCATCGCGTCGATCCGCAAACGCCGATAGAAGAAACCGTCGAGGCAATGGCCGGCTTGGTACGCGCGGGAAAGGTGCGATATCTGGGCTTGTCCGAAGCAGCGCCGGCGACGATCCGGCGTGCGGTCAAGATTCATCCGATTGCAGCGCTTCAAACGGAGTACTCGCTATGGTTCCGCGACGTGGAAAAAGAAATCCTCCCGACGTGCCGTGAACTGGGCGTCGGCTTTGTCGCGTACAGTCCACTGGGGCGCGGATTCCTCACCGGGCAGATCAAGAGCGCCGATGATCTGACCCACGGCGACCGAAGGCTCGATTTTCCGCGATTCCAGGGAGCGAACTTCCAGAAAAACCTCGAGCTCGTCGCCGCGATCGAGCGGCTTGCCGGCACCAAGGGTTGCAAGCCTTCACAACTCGCCTTGGCCTGGGTCCTCGCACAGGGCCAGGACATCATCCCCATCCCCGGCACCAAGAAAATGAAATATCTCGAAGAAAACGGTGGCGCGGTCAACGTCGCTCTCACCAAATCCGAATTGGCGGAAATCGATCGCGTCATCCCGGCGCATCTCGCGGCCGGCGAGCGATATCACCCACACGGGATGAGAACCGTCAACGGATGAGCCCGGGTTGTCCCGTCCGCGCACAATGTGTTGCGGGTCCGCGTCATTCTGTCGCGACAAATCGCTTATTTTTAGCAGGCTGAACCAACCAGATTGTCACGCTTCCCCCAATTGCCAAAGTGGGCATATTTTTTGCTCCCATTTTCGCGTTGAGTTCGAGGCTGGCGAGTTGCAAATAGCCGAGATGTATCCCGGCCAACCCGCTCGCCAACAAACCAAGGAGCAATCATGGCACAGAATCAAGGCCAACAGGGCAACATGAACGAAGATGCCGATTCCGAGAAAGACGACAACGACGTTCGCCAGCCGGACCAGACCAGCAATCAGGGAAACCAGAACCGCAACACCGGCAGCCATTCGCAGGGCGGCGGCTCCCAGCAGCAGCAGTCCTCCGGCCAGGGCCGCCAGCAAAGCGGCGGCAACTCCGGACAGCAATCCGGCTCAGGCCAGCAGCGCCAACAGCGCGACGACCAAGACCGCAAGAATCGCCAGTAACTGGCGAAAACAATCCTTCTCATTTCACAACCCGATGAACGAGGCGCTCAAAGAGCGCCTCTTCTCGTTTGGCAGAAACTTTTTTTCAGGCTGTTCGAGTGGGAATTACTGCTGCTGCTGTTGTTGCTGCTGCTGGTGATGCTCCAGATCCTGCTGCTGCTGGTGTTCCTGCTGATTCACGAACTCGCGATGCCCGGTATAGCCCGGCGGATAGACCGGCACTTCCAGCGATTGCACGCGCTCGGCGGCGAGTTCGGAAGGAATGGCCGCCAACTCTTCGGTCTTGACCGTCACGTGAATCGTCTCAGTTGCGTTGCCGCGATAGACGCCGCGATTAGGCGGCACATCCCGGAAATCCCGCCCCAGCGCCACTTTCACGAAATGCCCGTCCACAATGCACCGGTTGGCCGGGTCAAATCCCACCCATCCCGCCGAGGGAAAGAGCAGTTCGCACCAGGCATGCGTCTGCGTGTTTCCGCGCTCGCGATTCTGATGCGGATGGATAAATCCGCTCACATATCGAGCCGGAATCTTCATGACCCGAGCCAACCCAATCAGCAGGTGCGTGAA
>CAZCKE010000032.1:0-17680 GCA_964499005.1 uncultured Tepidisphaeraceae bacterium | reverse complement strand
CTTGAAGCTGCGTGTTCCAGCCGGTTCCCCCGGTCTGGCCGTTGAGGGCGCCGAGGCCCGAGATGATCACGACGATCGCCATGACCCCGATTTTCACCCACGCAACATGGATCCCGCTCAGCCGCGCCGCCTCCGCATTGCCTCCGACCGCGTACACGGCCCGCCCAAACGTCGTATAGTTCATGGTGAATTGGATCAACAGGAAAACCACAACAAAGACAATCGCCGGAAACGGAATCCCCCCCACATACCCGCTCCCCAGAAAGCTGTACCACGACGGAAACGGCGTGATCGGAAATCCATCCGTGATCAGTCCCGCCGCCCCGCGCAACACCGTAAACCACGCCAATGTGCTGATAAACGTCGGCACCCGAAATCGCACACGCAGAATTCCCGAGATGCAGCCGACGATGGTCCCCGCCAGCAGCGACGCCACGATCGCAACCGCAATCGCCTGCCCGCTCGGCCACCCATGCCCCGCCAGGTATTTCGTGATCCATGCCATTAGGCATCCGGAGAATGCCACCATCGATCCCACGCTCAGATCGATCTCCCCCGCGATGATCACCATCGTCATCCCAAACGCGATGATCCCCCTCATCGACGCGTTCAGCAGGATGTTCAGCAAATTGTTCGTCGACAAAAATCGCGGCTCGCGCCACCCCAAATAAATGCATAGCGCGACCAGCACCGCTTCGAGAATGAATTCGCGCCATCGTCGTTTCATCCCGCCGTCCGCATCATTGGATTCGCCGTCTCACTCATGCACCGCACGGCCAGTTCTTCCACCGTCGCCGACCTTGGATCCACCTCTTCCGTGATTGTCCCCGCTTTCATCACCACGATCCGATGACACACCTCGACCAGTTCTTCCAGTTCGCTGGAAACAAAAATGATCCCGATTCCCTGCCTGCTCAGTTCCCACATGATCTGGAAAATCTGCTGCTTGGCCTCCAGATCAATCCCCCGCGTCGGCTCGTCAAACAGCATGAGGCCCGGATGCGTATTGAGCCACTTGCCAAGCACCACTTTCTCCTGATTCCCCCCGCTAACCGCCCCGACCGCCTGCCCCGCGTCCGCCAGCTTGATCGCCAGACGCGGGATGAATTCGCGCGCGACGTTCTGCTCCCGCCGCTTCGTGATCATCCCGGCTCGCCCCACGCTCCCCAGGCTTGCCAGGCACAGGTTCGTGCGAATGCTCAAATTCAGCACCAGCGATTGCTCCTTACGATTCTCGGGGATCAGCGCCGCCCCGCCCCGCATCATCCCCCGCACCGATTTGTGCCCAACGGCTCGTCCCTCCAGAATGATTTGCCCCTCGTCGAATCGATCCGCGCCGAAAATGGCCCGCAGAAGCTCGGTTCTTCCCGATCCCAGCATCCCCGCGATTCCCAGGATTTCCCCCCGATGCACCGTCAAATCAACCCCCCGAAATTTCCCTTGCCTCGACAACCCGCGCACTTCCAGCAGCGGCTCCTTTCCCGCCAGCAAGCCCGCCGGCTTCTCCTTCTGCACCACCGACCCAAAAATCATCCGGACGATCGACTCCGGCGTCGTCTGCTTAAAGTCCACCGTCCCCACGTGCTTCCCATCCCGCAGTACCGTCACGCAATCCACGATCCGCGCCAATTCCTGCAATCGGTGCGTGATGTAAATGATCGCCACTCCGCTGTCCGCCAGCCGGCGAACGATCCGAAACAGCATTTCCGTCTCGTGTTGCGCCAGCGCGCTCGTCGGCTCGTCCAGCATTAAGACCGACGGCCCGAATGACATCGCTTTGGCGATCTCGATTACCTGCTGCTGCGCCACCCCCAGTCGGTTCACGCGCTGCCGCACATCCAGTCCGACGCCCATCTCCTCTAAAATTCCCTTGGCCCGCCGCCGCGCTTCACCCCAGTCGATCATCATTCCCGCCAGCCCGCGCCGGTGCGGCATCCGGCCCAGCAAAATGTTCTCCGCCACGCTCAGCTCGCGCACCAGGCTCAATTCCTGATAGACCGTCGCGATCCCCCGCGCAAACGCATCGCTCGCCGATTTCAGCCTCACGGCCTCCCCATTGATCAAAAGCTCCCCGCTCGTCGGCCGCACCGTCCCCGCCAGGATTTTCACCAGCGTGCTTTTCCCCGCCCCGTTCTTTCCCAGCAGCGCGATAACCTTCCCTCCCTCAAAACGCACCGATACATCCTCCAGCGCGATGGTGCCGGGGTATTCCTTGCGGATGGCAACTGTCTCAAGGGATGCGTGCAACTGAATGTCCGTCGAGCGATTTGATTTCAATCGCGAGCTTTATTTCTCGCCGTTGGCTATCCATTCCTTCAACTGCTTGTCGTACGCCGTGATCCCATCAGGATCCGTTCGCGTCAGGCAGATGCCCGTGAGTACGATCTTCTTTTCGTACGGGGCGCTTCCCATGGCTTTGGCCGCCAGCTCGACCGACTTTTGACCTTCTTCATACGGCTTCTGAGCCGTGATCGCCTGAAGGATATTGTCCGGCGCTTGCAGGAAACCAATCAGCTGCTCGCTCACGTCCGTCCCGAAGACCCCGATCTGGCCCGCCTTGCCCGCTTTCGTCACCGCCAGTACCGCGCCCGTCGTTCCCCCTTCGTTGGCCCCGTAAATAATGTTCACGTCCGGATGTGCCGTGAGAATATCGCCCGCCTTTTGCTGGGCCTGGTCCGACATCCATGCATCCTGCTCCGCCACGATCTCCACGCCCGGCAGGTCCGCCAGTTGGCTCTTGAATCCTCCCACCCGCGCATCGCTCTGCTCGGCCACCTGAGACTTGAATTCAAGGATCGCGATCTTCGCCTTGCCCCCCAGTTTGTCCTGGATGTACTTTCGCGCCGCCTTGCCTGTCTGCACTCCCAGATCCGACGCCGAGCATTCCACGCTTCCATCCACGAAATTCGCATCGATTTCGCTGTTGTTCGTGACGATGATGATTCCCCTCGCATGCGCCTGCTGAAGCGCCGCCACCGATGCCGTCTTGCTCAGCGGCGAAATGATGATCGCCTCAACGTCCTGGTTGATGTACGTCTGAACGAGCTGGAATTCCTTGTCCGGCTTGTTGTCGCTGTTGCCCGACAGCAGCGTCGCGTTCCATTGTTTCGCCGCGTCCTTCATCCCAAACTGAATGAGCCGGAAGAAGTCATCGTTCTGGAAAATGATCCCCGCGAAACGAACCTGTTTCTGGCCAGTGGGGCTGCCGCTGGTCGATTCGGACTTCTTACATCCGCCCAGGCTCAAAGCCAGTGCGACGGTAAAAACGACACTTAATCTCAACAGCGCGGCGGTCGGGCGCATGGGGGGAACCTCCAGCAATGCCGTGTAATTAGGCTATGACGCTATTGCCGCAGATCATGGCAAACATGTCAAGGGATGTTCAATTCACGTCGTCCCTCTTTGACCCCGCTCAATTCAGGATATTCTGGGGTATGGCCAACGGAAAAAGCGGGCGAACGGACTCGAACCGTCAACATCCTGCTTGGAAGGCAGGTGCTCTGCCATTGAGCTACGCCCGCGCTAGCGATAATCGCTCTGGCCAGAATGTTACAGCCAATGTCCCCCGAATCCAACCGCTAACCTAACGCGGCCAAAACCGGCTCCGGCGCCGCTTTCTTTCTGCTCGTCAGCACATAAATCATCCAAATAACCGCCAGCAACACCACCTGATAAACAAATCCCGCCACAAACTCGATGCTCGTCGCGTCATACCGGTTGGCAACCCCGATGATCATCCCCAACGGCGATCCCAGACCATAAGTCAGCTTTACGCTCTGCCCCGTCGGTTGGATCATCAAGTTGGTCAATCCGTCAAAGATGATTGGACCCAGCCATAAAAACGCGCAGACAAACAGTAAGACCCAGTTCGCCTTCTTCGTCCACGGGTACAGCATCGCCATCATCAGGTACACCTGCGTCAGGAATATGGCGCTCACCAGCGCGATGATCGCTCGTTCACTGAAACTCGTGACCACCGCATCCGCGCTAAACGTCGAGGTCCACACCGGGGCGGGGTTGGCTCCAGGCTGCGTCGATGCCTGTTGCATCGCCGGCGTCCAGTTATATTGCCAACTCCTCACGTGGGGCCGCGCATACGTCAACGCACTAATCGCGCACACGCACAGCAGCATGCACGGCAAAAACAGCGAATGCTTCCTGCGTCCGCTCAACCCCAAAACCCGCACCCTCTCGTCTCGCGCAATCGCCGTCCATGCCAGCGACGCCAGTACAAACAAGCTCACCAGCATCGTTGCTGCAATGGACCCCACGAACATCGTGATCCCAAAATCCTCGCTGCCGTACGTTCCCAAGCTTCCTGCCAGCGCGTCATAAAACCACATCCCGTAAAACGACATCGCCACCCAGAGAAACAGCTTGGCCATCGACGCTGGCACCGAAAACGCCAGCGCATCCGGCCTCGCATATTTCCTCGCCGCCGCGATCAGCAGCAACCCTGCCAGAATCCACTGGAATACCTGCGACATCACAAGTCCGGTGAGATTCTTCGCCGCGGTCGTTTTCAAATCGAAAATCGTGTCTCCTTGCAGCGGCCCGCACAACACTATCAACCCCGGCAGGATCCGAAACCCCTGCGCCAATCCAAACACCACCATCACCACGTTGCTGATCCAGAAAACCACCGGCGAGATAAACGCCGTCACCATCATCATGCACCACAGCGTGATCGCAAACCCCAGCAGCGCCGCGTTGCAAATAGTCCACGTGTTCGGCGAAATTCCTCCCATCGCCGAGGTGAAAATCCCCATCGCGAAATTCAAAATCGCCAGCGCCAGCACTCCCGGCGTCGCTCCCGCCAAATATCCCAAAACCGCCTCCATCGGCCGGATCGGCATCAGCCGGTGCGATTCGATCTGCTTCGACGCCACATCCCGCCGCACCGCGCCGCCCACTCGCAGACTTCCAAAGATCAATAGTAAAACCGCTTGGATCGCGAACATGATGTACGTGATCTCCATCATCGCGTCGGTTCGCTGACGCGGCACCGTCGCCATCTCATTGCTCATGATGACGATCAATAGCGCGATCGCCAGATACCCCCCGCACATGAGCCCCATGCTTCTCCACCCGCCGCGCAATCGAAAATGCGCCCAGCGAATTGCGTTGTCGATGGTGAGCATGCTTCACTCCTTCGACTCAATCCACCTGTCCGACCTGCGCCCGCAGATACGCCTCTTCCAGATTCGCCACGTTGGGCGTGAACGCCGCCACCGGCAATCCGAGCCTCATGAGTTCTGCCAGCAACTGCGCCGCAGGCTCTTTCCCGCTCTGGTATTCCATCACTACCCGCTCGCCTTCTGCTGCCACTGCCGATACTCCGCTGATTGCTCTCACCACCGCCTCGATCTGCGCCACCGCCCGCGCGAGCACCACCGTATACCGGCATTGATCCTCCATCCCCGCGCCGTGCGAGATCTGTGCCACCGTTCCATACCGCAGCATCTGCCCGGCCGACATGATCCCGATATGCGTGCAGTACTCCTCCATGTCCGCCAGGATATGGCTCGAAACAATCAGCGCCTTCTGCTGGTCCCGCAGATTGCAGAGCAATTGCCGAAACTGCGCCCTTCCCGCCGGGTCCAGCCCCGCCGCCGGCTCATCCAGCAGGATCACTGCGGGGTTGGGCAGCAGCGTCCGCGCGATCCCCACCCGCTGCCTCATCCCGCGCGAAAGCTGTTTGATCTTCTGTTGCGCTTTCTCCCCCAGCCAAACCTTCTCCAGCCAGAAATCGATCCGTTCCTCCGTCTCCGCGCTCGATAGGTCATACCCCATCCCGATGAATTGCAGATACTGCCGAACCGTCAGGTCGTCATACATCGCCGGCGTGTCCGGCGTAAAACCGATGTGTCGCAATACCTCCCGGTCCCCATCCAGCGGCGCATCCATGATCCGAATCCGTCCCAGCGACAACGGCTGAAGCCCACATGCCGCCCGCAATAGCGTCGTCTTCCCCGCCCCATTAGGCCCAATGAGCCCCAGCAGATCGCCCCCGCGCAGCGAAAGCGAGACGTCTTTGACCGCCCGCAGATTTCCAAACGAAACCCCGATCCCCTCAAGCGAAAGCAGCACCTGCCCCACGCCAGCGCTCTGCGTCATGGCCTCTGAAGCTAAATCAGATAAACCACACACGCAAGAAAGACGTACACCCGCGATAAAACTATCGCGAATTCCCCCCGAAGACGAGCGGCTACGCCGGAAATTCTCAAACCGGCTGCCCGCCCACCGTAATCGGCACCCCAGCCGGCTGCGCGCTCGGCGAATAACTCGGTTCCACCGCCAATTGCAGCGGTCGTCTCTTCCCCGCCGGCGGCAAGCCATCCTCATCAATGATCCGCTGAATCGCCATGATCCCCTCAATCAGTGTCTCCGGCCGCGGCGGGCACCCCGGCACATACACATCCACCGGCATGAACTGGTCGATCCCCTGAATCGTCGCATACGCGTCAAACACTCCGCCCGTGCTCGCGCACGCTCCCATGCTGATCACCCACTTCGGCTCCGTCATTTGCTGATAAATATGCTGCAACACCGGCATCATCTTCACCGTCACCCGTCCCGCGACGATGATCAGATCGCTCTGCCGCGGGCTGAACCGCATCGCCTCGGCCCCAAATCGCGCCAAGTCATACCGGCTCGAAGCCGTCGCCATCAGCTCGATCCCGCAGCAAGCCGTCGCGAACGGCATCGGCCAAAGCGAACTCCTCCGCGCCCAATTCACCACTTTCTTGAGCTGCGTCGTCAAAACATTATCCGGCAGTGTCTGTGTATCCATGTATTCAGTCCATCGGCAAACAACTCGAATAATTATAGTGCACAGGCCACGCAGGGGCCAGAGCGGCCATGTTCTTACGTGATAGTTCCTATTTTCTCTGTACGGCCGTCTCCGTGAATTCTTAGAAGTGTTTTAGCGGGCAGATCAGATATTGCCGTTATGACATGGCGGGCATAGGGCTGGAGGGTGCCGAGTTTATTGTCCGGCGCGACTAAAATGATGACCGACAACGGCAATGACAGAATATTTCGTTGATATTGAAGGTTTTGATCGACCGTGATGAAAATATCGAAACCACCGGCTGCGGCTGCCGATAGCAGGCTGCCATTATCCAGATCGGACCACTTCATTTGAAAAGCGGTCCGAACATCGAATTCGCCCAATTCTCGCCCAAAGCGCTTGGGCACGCAGTGGTCCAGCAGTAACCTCACGGTACGCGATCCTGACCCAGCAGTCCCATTTCTGCCAAGTCAATAACTGCCTGGGCCTGCTCACGCTCGACGCCTTCAAAATCCTCAAGAAACTCATCAAGAGAAATACCACCCCTCAAATGCTCAAAAAGGCTGCGCACGGGCACGCGAGTTCCTTTAAATACAGGCTCTCCCCCCAAACGCATGGAATCAACCACCACGTAATCGCCTAGCCTTAGCGAAGTTGCCGCTTTGGTGGAGTTCGTCATTTTAAGCCCGCATCGCTCGGAAGATTATATGTCATCCGCCATTGCGATTAAAACCCCCACACGCATGTTTCGCTCTACGCGTGCTTCACCCCATGGATCGCCGCGACCACGGCCCTCTTTCGATACTCCCGCCGTCGGAAGCCATCGATCGGCGTCCACATCCAGTGCACCGCCACCCGGTACTGCTCGCTGGTGATCAAATCCCACTTGGGCCCCAGTTGCCGGATCAGTGTATCCGGCTGGCTGAGCCCTTTGGCCTGGTCCGGTACCCGGTCCCACACGATGATCCGATCCAACTGCGGATGCTGCGACGCGTCCTGCGCGACATGAGAGTCGTCCGTCTGCTGGTCGAAGCCGAAAATATAATCCGATTGCCCCGAGCTGCCGCCGCGAAATTCCATCGTCGACTCGGGAATCTCTCCCATCACCGTCAGGTAATACCGCCCGGGAAACGTGATCAGATTGGCCGTGCCGGGGCTGTAGTTCCAGTTCACTGTCGTCGCGTAAACCCGCGTGTTCGACCTCGGCGACCACGTCTGCCGCCGATTTTCAAATGTCATCCGTCGCGGAGAATCCGAATCGATGACATCGTATGCCATCTGATCCACCGGCGGCTCCACCCCCGTGATCAGCCACCCTCCATCCTCCCGGTAATGCACGTTCCACGCGATCCGGTCGCCGAATTGCTTGAAGTTGACGATCAGCAGCGCCGCGATTACCGCCCACCTCACCGCGCGCGTCGGCAACCGGCTGATCAGCACCGCGACGATAATCGCAAACGCCGGCCACGTCACTCCCAGATAACGCGGCATCCACAACGACCCGCTGCTGGGCTTGATCGACAAATACATCAATTGACAAACCCCAATCACCGCCGCCGCAACCGTTGCCAGCAGAACGGTGTTGAGCGCTCTCTCCGACAGCGTGTTCCCCGCAGAATAAAATATCACCGCCACGACGATCAAAATCCCGTTCACCCACGCCCGCGAGACCTCCGGAAATCCTCGCGGCAACAGAAATACGTTGGTAATCAGCAGCACCGCGGTCAAAATCCCCAGCGCGATTGCCCGCTGCCCCCGATGCAGCAAAATGGCCAGCACGATGGCCGCCGCCGCTGTTCCGATCCCCAGCGCCAGCCACTGATTTTTAATCGCATCGTTGATCGGATCGATCCAGGTCAGCGGCGACACATACCCCGTCACCGACTTGGTGTAAAACCAATAAAACGGGATCGCCATCCACAACGACAGCCACAGCGCCGACCGCCACCACCGCCATGGCGTTTCCGGCTCGTCGCGCACCACCGTCGCGCGCCACGCCCTGGGCCACGGCAAGATCCCTAGCAAGATCGCCCCGAACAATATTTCCGACGCTTCCTCCAGCCACCACAGCCTTTGCTGATCCAAGTCCGTCTGATCCTGGGCCCTGGGCCATTCCCAACTGAATAAAAACGCCGTCGCGGTGAAAATCACGTGATCCGGGCCGCTTCGCCCCGAGTTGTAGTCCTCCACCCAGCTCGTGCCGCTGGCGTCATTGAAGTTCTGATCGGTTGATCGTCGCGCGACCGTGTTGAATTTCGCGTAATAACCCACCGGTCCTGCCGCGATCACCAGCAATCCCACGATTGTGAGGATTCCCTGTTTCCAGCTTGGCCGCCGGCACGTCAGCACGATCAGCGGCAGCAGCGGCAACAGCAGGAATCCCGGCATGTGGGTCCCCAGCGCCCCCAGGTTGCTGGCGATCCATCCCAGCCACGCGATTCGCCGCCCGCTATTCAGCCACCACAGAAAACACCCGATCGCCAGCGTGCACAGCAGCCAGTGCAGCGGATACATCTTGGCATCGCGCGAATAGGTCAGCATGTACGCCGAACACGCCGTGAACAGCGCCGCCAGGTTCGCCGCCCATCGGCTCACCAGTTGCCGCGCCAGAAAATACATCGCCGGGACCATCAGGATTCCCGACAACGCCGGGATCAGCCGCATCATGACCGGCGACATCTGCAGCACCTTGCTCAGTGCCCAATACATCTCATAGTGAAGCGGAACAAACGCGTCGTTCTCCTGGATGATGTCCAGCAAATCCCGATAGGAGCCGGCTATCCGGCTGTACGTCGCCGCCTCATCCCCCCAGATCGCTGGCTGCGTCAACAGCGTCAACCTCAGCGCCGTCCCGATCAGCAGGATCAGCAAAATAGGCCGGACATGCCACCACGGCGTCGGTTTGCTCCCCTCGATCGCGTCCAGATCATGGCGCAGGGTCGCCGAATCCACCACCGGCGATACCGACGGTGCGATCATGGGAATATCAATGGCAGCCATGATAAGCTTAAAACCAGAACTCGAACGGCGCCGCCGTGCCTGGAACGGATCAATATTTAATGACTGAATGACCGGCTAAAAGTTTCAGACATTCGGCCATTCGGATTTCCGTACTCGGCTTAGTCCCACTTAAACACGCCTTTGCCCCAGGCGTAAAAATAGGCCACCAGCAGGATCGCCACGAACAAGATCATCTCCACCAGCAGGACCATCCCATCGTCCCCTCCGGTTTTCTGGGAATCGCTGACGTGCCTGGCAAAGATGCTCGCCCAGGGATAGAAAAACACGATTTCCACGTCGAAAACCAGGAAGATCATCGCCACGATGTAAAAACGGACGTTAAACCGCTTGTGGGCGGTTCCCGTCGGCACCATCCCGCTCTCATAGGTGATTTCCTTGCCCGGCCCGGTCCGCTTGGGCCCCAGAAAGATCGACGCCGCGATATTCACCACCGCAAACCCGATTCCGATCAACAATAACAACACCACCGGCGCCCAGGATTGGACGGGAGAGGCGGCGCCATCGGCCAAGACGAGCAAGTTCATATCGCCAAACAATCTAAACGCGGCCCGCCGATTTGCAATAGCGGGGGAATTTTCGACTATGGTCCCAATTCATGCCCTCGCCTGCCTCACCTAAAGTCTGCATCGTCGGCCAAAACGCATCGCTCAAATTCGGCGGCGAGGCCGCTCTCCCGTGGCTCTGCTTCAAATATCTCCGCCAGCGCGGCATCGACGTTCACCTGGTTGCTCACGGCCGCACAAGCCCCGAAGTCCTGGCCGCTTTTCCCAACGACCACGACCGCCTGCATTTCGCCGCCGAGACGCGGACCGACCGCCTCATCTGGCGGCTCGGTTCCTTCCTTCCCGGCAAGATCGATGCCCAGACCTTCGGGACCGCTCGGCACGTTTTCAACCAAATCCTTCAACGCCGCATCGTCCGGCGACTGATCGGCGAAAAAGGCATTCAGATCGTTCACGAGGTCAACCCGGTCTCCCCCAAGCAGATGAGCCTCATGCACGGCCTGGGCGTCCCGGTGGTCATCGGCCCGCTGGCCGGCGGAATGACCTACCCGCCGGCCTTCCGTTTCCTCGAGCCTCGCGGTGCCCGCGCCGTTGAAGGCTTCGGCCGCGCCATTTCTCCCCTGCTCAACCGCCTGATGCCCGGCAAGCGCCGGGCCGCAGCCCTGATTGTCGCCAATGAGTCATCTCAAGCCGCCTTGCCGGCTGGCGCTTCGGGCAAGACGTACCAAATCCCCGACGTCGGCGTAGACCTGGACGTCTTCAAAGATAATGTCCAGCCCACTTCGGATCGGGACAATAAAATTCGCTTTGCGTATCTCGGCCGCCTCGCCGACTGGAAGGGCGTCCAATTTCTTCTGCCCGCCTTCAAAACGGTCGCCGATCAAAATTCCAGCGCCGAGCTTCATATTCTTGGCGATGGCGAGGACCGCGCCTCCCTCGAAGCATTAACCAAACAGCTCAATCTCACCGACCGCGTGACCTTTGCTGGCTGGCTCTCCGCCGAAGCCGCCGCGGCGCGCCTGCGTCAGGCCGACGTTCTGGTCCTGCCCAGCCTCCACGAAGTCGGCGGCATCGTCATCCTCGAGGCGATGGCCATCGGGCTTCCCATCATTACCACCCACTGGGGCGGCCCCGCGATCCACGTCACCGACCAGACCGGCATTCGCGTCAAACCCGACTCGAAAGAATCCTTCATCTCCGGCCTGTCCGCCGCCATGCTGCGCCTTGCCGCCGACCCTGCCCTGCGCCATCAAATGGGCCAGGCCGGCCGCCAGCGCGTACTCACCAACCTTTACGATTGGAATCAAAAAACCGACCGCTTCCTGGAGATTTACGCGGAATTGATCGCTCAACATTCCGTCTCGAAGTGAGCCTATGAACTTTTCGCTTCCCCGCCTGCTGGTCGGCCTGGCGATCCTCGCTGGTCTGGCGATTTATGATCTGCACATCAAGGGGAAAGCTTCAACACGGTGGCGGGAATATGCATTTGTACTGATCTGTGTCGCCGTCGCCATGCTCTACGGCATCCTCAATGACCAGATCACCTCGCGCATCTCCTGGGAGTATTTCTATTACGGCAAGGAACTGGCCCCTACCCTGGGCCCACAAACGCCTCCCGACCCTTTGGCTCTGAGCCTGCAAGCGGTGCGCATTGGAGTCGAAGCCACCTGGTCCGCCGGATTAATCCTTGGCGTCGCCATGTTGATCGCCAACAATCCCTCCGCCCACCCGCAATTGCCTTACCGGCGTCTGCTGGCGCGGTTGCCGCGCATTGCGGCCATGACCGTTATCAGCGCGGTCATTTTCGGATTTGCCGGATATTACTTTTGGCTTAACTCGATGGGAACGGATTTGGCCGAATTAGCGCGGGAGAACTTGTGGCGTCCCCGTCGCTTCCTGCTGGTCTACGGCATCCACCTCGGCGGCTATGTTGGCAGCGCGCTGGCCTTGGTTGTCGTCTTCTTCAGCGTCCGTCTGGAACGAAAAAAGGCCAGCTCGGCCGAGCAATGTCCTCTTTGAGACTGCCCGCCAAACCGGCCCTTCACGCAAAAATCGCGCGACGCCTTATGCCATCCCTTCAGATCACATGCTCAGCGCCACCTTTCCCTTGGCATGCCGCGATAGCACATGCCTCCACGCCTCCTTCACCTCGGCAAGCGGATACACCTTCGAGACGACGGTCTTCAATTCCCCGATCGCCGCCAGCTCCGCGATGGTCTCCAGCCTTCGCGGATTCCCTTCCGTCCGCATCATCATCGCGCTGACGCCATACCTCTGCGCCTCCTGCGGCGACGGCGGCTGCACGGTCGAGATGAGCAACCCGCCCGGCCTCAGCGTCTGCAACGATCGCTGCTGCGTATCCCCGCCGATCGTGTCGATCACCAGGTCTATCGACTTCGCGACGTTTTCAAAAGGCGTCCTCTGGTAATCGATCACCTCATCCGCCCCCATTGCCAGCAGATGCTCCCGATTCTGCGCCGAAGCCGTCGTATACACCCTCGCCCCGGCCCGATGCGCAAGCTGAATCGCCATCGTCCCGACGCCACCGGCGCCCGAGTGGATCAAAACTTGCTGCCCCGCCTGCACTTTTCCTATCTCAAGAATCGCGATCCATGCCGTCTGCGCCACCGTCGCCAGCGACGCCGCCTGCATATGTGTCAGATTCTTCGGCTTTCGCACCAATAGTGCCTGCGGCACTAGCGTCATCTGCGCATACGACCCAAACGCCGGATTCCACCCAAAAACCTCCTCTCCTTTATTGAACTCACTCACACCCGGCCCGACCGCTTCGATGGTCCCCGAAAAATCCGCGCCCGGCGTCCACGGAAATTTCAGCGGGAAAATCCGCTTCAATTCTCCGCTCGCCAGCTTGTGGTCTACCAGGTTCACCGATGAGGCGCCCACCCGCACCACAACCTGCTCATTCCCTGCCACGGGATTCGCAGGTTCTTCCAGCTTCAGTTCATCAACCGACCCGTACTGATGTATTCGAATGGCGTTCATGACATACTCCTCTATTCATCTGTTTGATTCTTAAAAAAAAACTCCCAGGCGCGGCAGTTCTGCGATTGTTTCATGCAGTCACCTCCTTTGAGGTGTGTCTCACCCCGGCAACAAAAATGGCGGCTCCCTTGCGAACTCGTGTATCGATCTCTTCCCCGCTGATCTCACTCCCTGTCATTGCCCGCAGTTGCAAATCCGCCGTGATCATGTCCAGAAACAACCGCGCCAGCGTCCCCGGGTCTTCCACCGCGATCCCCTCCCTCGCGAACGTCTCCCTCAGTACCTCGCTCGCTGCCCGATAAGCATTCTCCGGCCCCGTCTTCATCCACAGCGCCGGCAGCTTCGGAAACCGCACCGCGTCGTTCACGATCAATCGGTGCAGCGACATCGCCCCCGGTGCCAGAATCGCCTTCAAAAATGTCCTCCCCAGCTCAAATACCGCCTTCTCTGTTCCCTGCCCCTCCATCTTCAGCGACGCGGCAGTCCCTCCCATCTTTTCCAATACCTGCTGGCAGATCCGCTCCACCACCCGCTTGAACAGCGTCTCCTTGTCCCCAAACTCCTGGTACAAATCCCGGTACGACCCGCCCGCCTCCGCCACGATCATCTCCATCGAAACCCGCTCATATCCATGCCTGAGAAACAGCTTCTGCGCCGCCGCCAGCACCGCCTCGACCCTCGCTGGCCCTGCCACCCGCCCCCCACTCTTCCGCTTGCTCACTCGTCCATTTGTTTGTGTCATCTTCATCTCTTCATCCTCGTGGTAACCATCATTACCGAAATGGTAATCTCAATTACCGTAAGAGTCAAAAATAATTTCCGGGAAAATCGGACACGAGCGACGGGATCGCCCTAACTATCATCCGGATAATGCTTTAGGAATCGAAGATCGGTTGTATTTTCACCGCGCCAGTTTTTAGATTTTTAAACGCGGCCAGGTTTTTAAATGGGCAAAAGGGGTCACTACTGATTATTGAGGGAGGATTGCGGGTGCCTCTGTTCGAGGAAGACCAAGATAACGATCTGAAAAGGCTGAAGGATGTTCTTGAATGATCAATCCCGCCGCGTCGTCGGTTGTGTCGCTGCCGCCTTGAAACGGGCCAGCTGCGCGGTCATGAACGGGTCGTTGGGCATCAATTGAGCGGCGCGAGTTTCGGCGTGGATCGCATCGTCGTAGCGACCCAGGTGGAAATTCACCTCGCCCAATGTGTCGAGCACCGCGGCGTCGTCGGGGAGGGCGGCGGTCGCCTGCCGCGCCCAGCGAAAGGCATCGTCCAATTTTCGGTCGCATTTGGCGCAGAGCCAGGCGGCGGCGTTTTGGAGGGAGGGGTTGGCGGGGTCGGCGTCGAGGCGGGATTTGATGCCGGCGAAGGCAGCTTCGAACAGCGCGCTGGCGTCATCCGTGCGGCCCAGGCGCGTCAGGTAAGGGACCACATCAATCGCAATATCGGGATCGGTGGGATGAAGGGAGAGGAGCGTTTGAAGCTGCTTGGCGGATTCGACGTCGTCATGTTTGGCCAGCGCGGCACGCAGGTAACGCCAATGGACTTCCGCCCACACGCGCGACGGGGCGACAGGCCAATTGTGCCCGTTTTCGTCGGTGACAGAGAGTTTGATGTTGGCGCCCATTTGGATCAGGGCCTGCTCTTTCTGCTGTGCAGCGGCGAAGTCGTCGCCGCGGCGGGCAGCAAGGAAGGCGAGGCGGAAGTGAACGTTGGCGGGGGAGGAGCGGATCTCCGGATCGTCGGGAGAAGCGTTTTGCAGAACCTTTGAATATTCGCCCTCGGCCAGTTCATACCACCCGTGGTCGGAGAGGAATTCGCCGACGTCGAATAACTGCTCGCGGGGAAGCTGAGCGCCCAGGGCGGCTTTTAGAGCGTCGGCGGCTTGATCGGCTTTGCCGGCCCGCTGGTACATTTGAGCGAGGCAGAACTGGATCTTGGCCGTGACGATGGAGTCGCCGGCGAGCTTGAGATCGTCGTCGAATCCCTTGAGTGGGCCGTATTCTCCGTGGAGGGCCATGAGCTCGACCAGTGCGATGGGGACGTTCATTTCATCGGGCGGGCAGCCGCGGGCCAATTGCTTGCGGCGCAGGTCGGCCGCGGCGTCGTAATCCTGTCGCCCGCAAGCCAGATCGCATAGCGTCGAGATTACCTGATCGAATTCGCGGTCATCATCCGTGGGCAAGGCAAATTCGAGCTCGGCACAGCGTCGCAGATCGTTTTCGGCGGCGTTGCGATCGATGTAGAGCAGGGCGTCGCCGCAGAGGGCAAGCATGGGAGCATCGCCGGGATCGGGTTTGATGTTGCGGAAGGGGGCCAATTCCGGCCCACGGTCGCGCTCGCGCAGGCAGCCGATGATCGTCCAGCGGACGGCGGGGCTGGGATCTTCGAGGACCAGACGGCGCAGGGCGTCGAGCCCTTGGTCTTGATCGAGTTCGGCAATTTCGCGAATGAACCGCCGGCGCGTGGCAATGTCGGGCGAGCCGTAACGTTCCAGGAGCTGGCGGACCAGTCGGGGGTCTTCCTCCATCCACCAGCGGAGCTGGATCAGGATTTGGGATGCCTGTTCGCGGAGGCCGGGGTCATCGGAGTGAACGGCGCGCAAAATCGCCGGTCGGGCGGGGAGGCCGATTTTGATCAGTTGAGAGGCGGCGGACTGGCGCTGGGAGGAATCATCCGAGTCCAAATCGTTGATCAGGGCGTCGATTTGTTGAGGTGAAGGCCGGGCCTGGGCGGCGGGATTTGGGGCGGGCTGAGCCTGGGCGGCGGCGGGTGATAAAATGACCGCCAGCAGGCCTAAAATTAGAGTGACAATCACGCCGTTTTTAAGGCCCGGATCATAGTAAAAAGTTCGATTTTGGCGATAATCAAGGGGCTGATTCATCTCACCTCCGGGGCCTGGATTTGGCCCGCATGAAGTTGACGGGTGAAGGTGGTTTTCTGCCCCATAGGAGCGCATGGATGGCTAACGAAAAAGTATCTGAAAATCCCGCAGTTTCCAACAGCGAATACAACGAATCGATGATCAAAGTGCTGGAGGGCATCGAGCATGTCCGGACCCGTCCGGCCATGTACATCGGCGACACGACTGCTCGCGGATTGCACCATCTGGTGTATGAGATCGTAGACAATTCGATCGACGAAGCCATGGCGGGCTTCTGCCACAGCATTATTGTACGCATCAATAAGGACGGAAGTTGCACGGTGATCGACGATGGGCGGGGCATTCCCGTCGGCATTCACCCGACGGAAAAGATTCCGACGGTGGAGGTTGTTTTCGCCAAGCTGGGAGCGGGGGGCAAATTCGAGCACAACGGAAGCAGCGCGTACAAGGTGACGGGCGGCCTGCACGGCGTGGGCGCCAGCGTCGTGAATGCGCTGAGCGAATGGCTGGAAGTGGAAGTCAGCCGCGAGGGCAAAATCCATCACATGGAATTTGAGCGCGGGAAAAAATCGGGCGATTTGAAAGTCGTCGGCAAGAGCAAAACGACGGGAACAAAGGTCACGTTCAAGCCGGACGACAAAATCTTCCCGGACATCGAGCTCAAGTATGAGATTTTGCAGAAGCGGCTGCGCGAGATCGCGTATCTGAACGAGGGGCTCCAGATCGTCATCGAGGATGAGCACACTGGAAAGCGGGATGAATTCAAATTCGATCAGGGGCTGGTCGAGTATGTGCGGTATATGAACGACGCCAAGGTGACGCAGACGCCGGTCATTTATTTCAAGAAGGAAGATCCGGCGACGCGGCTGGTGGTCGAAGTCGCGATGCAATACAACGACGGGTACAACGAGACGATCGAGTCGTTCGCCAACAACATCAATACGCACGAGGGAGGAACGCATCTCAGCGGCTTCAAGACGGCGCTGACGGGGACGATCAACCGGTACGCGGAAGGGGCCAAATTGATGAAGGACATGCGGCCCAGCGGGGACGACGTGCGCGAAGGGCTCATTGCGGTGGTGAGCGTGAAGGTGCCGGAGCCGCAGTTTGAAGGGCAGACCAAGACCAAGCTGGGCAACAGCGAGGTGGAAGGGTTTGTGAGTTCGGCGGTGAACGAGAAGCTGGGGGCATACCTGGAAGAGAATCCCAAGGAAGCCAAGGCGATTTTCGAGAAAGGGATGCTTGCGGCCGAGGCGCGGGAAGCGGCCAAGAAGGCGCGCGAGCTGACGCGGCGGAAGAACAGTTTGGAAGGGAACAGTCTGCCGGGCCGGCTGGCGGATTGCCGCAGTAAGTCGAACGAGACGACGGAGATTTACATCGTCGAAGGGCCCAGCGCCGGCGGGAGCGCCAAGACGGGGCGGGATTCGGAGTTTCAGGCGATCCTGCCGCTCAAGGGAAAAATCCTCAACGTGGA
>CAZCKE010000031.1:0-17786 GCA_964499005.1 uncultured Tepidisphaeraceae bacterium | reverse complement strand
CCTAATGCCAGGGCATAAGCCACGGCGGTTGCGCTGATTTGCAGCCATTGCCAGGCAGTGGCCTGCCTCTGAACAACCGTGATGAGCCAGATCAGCGATGCCCCGAGCGCGACGAGAGAGACTTCACCCAAACCACTCTTCAGGCGATTGAGCAGAAGACTGGCCGCCGGCGCGAGCAATGTGACAACAAAAAAGCCCCCGATGAAAAGCCCCAGGCTCGGCCCCGCCGCCAGATAATAAACGGCAGTTGCAATGAATGAGATGATCGCCATCCAGCCGTTTGGTTTGAGGGGAACGTAACCGTAGTAAGTGTCATGGAGCGAGGGCGGTTTTCCCAGAGTGCGATCGACGACGCGATTTTCATCTCTCGCCGTCATTTTTTCTCGCCGTCAGCGGTCGGGGGCGCTGCTTCGCCGGGGGCTTGCCCTTCTGCCGATTCCTCTTCCTTTTCCACCTTGGCCATAGCGACCAGGTGATCTCCCTCGTCGAGCTTGATAAGCCGCACGCCGGCGGCGTTTCGACCGGTCTCGCGAATCTCGGCGACCGACGTGCGGATCAGAATTCCTTTTTCGGTGATCAGCATCAACTCATCCACATCGGTTACCAGCTTCATGCCGACGACATCTCCGTTGCGTTCGTTGGCGTCGATATTGATCACGCCGCGCGTGCCTCGGCCCTTGACCGGATACTCATTGAGCGGCGTCCGTTTGCCATACCCGTTGACGCAGCCGGTCAGCACCTTCAGCGCTCCATTTTCTCCACCGGGCACCACCAGCATCGCCACGACCTCATCCCCCTCGCGTTTGAATCGTGCTCCGGTGACGCCGCCAGCTGGTCGTCCCATCGCCCGCACGTCCGCCTCCTCGAATCGAATCGCCAGCCCGCTCTTGGTCCCCAGCATGATGTGGTCCTTGCCGCTGGTCACCGCGACGTCGATCAGCGTGTCCCCTTCTTCCAATCCGATGGCGATGATCCCGCTGGAACGGATCGCGGCATATGCGCTCAACGCCGTCTTTTTCACCGTTCCCTTGGCCGTCGCGAACATCAGGAACTGCTCTCCGCTGCTGAAATCCTTCACAGCCAGCACGTTGGCGACTTTCTCTCCCGCCTGAAATTGCAACAGGTTGGCCATCGCACGGCCTTGACTCGTGCGGCTCATCTCCGGCACGTCATACACCCGTCGGCAATACACACGTCCCTGATTCGTGAAAAACAGCAGATGATCGTGCGTATTGGCGACGAACAAGTGCTCGACGAAATCCCCCTCTTTGGATTCCGTTCCCTTGATTCCTCGCCCGCCGCGCCCCTGGCTGCGATACGTCGCGACCGGCAGCCGCTTGATATATCCCTCATGGCTCACTGTCACCACGACGTCTTCCTGGGCGATCAGCGCTTCCATGTTGAAATCGCTGACCTGCCCCTCGATCTTGGTGCGGCGGTCGTCCCCGTATTTCTCCTTCATCTCAAAGATGTCCTCGCGAATGATGTCCAGCACCATGTTCTCATCGCGCAGGATCGCCTCGTATCCCTCGATCTCCTCCACAACCTCGCTGTATTCGCCGACGAGCTTGTCGATTTCGAGGCCGACGAGCTGAATGAGTTGCAGACGTCCGATGGCTTCCGCCTGCGCCTGGCTCAGGATCACAGGCTTTTCCGCCGCGCGTTTCATCAGCGCCGCCGGGATCTTTGCCGCCGCCGGATGATCCGGCGCGATCCGAAACGCCCGCTCGCGCAATTTCGCAATCGCTTCCTCGCGAGTCTTGCTGGAACGAATCAGCCTCACCACCTCGTCGATGTCGCACACCGCGAAGATCAACGCCTCGAGGATATGCCCGCGCTGCTGAGCTTTTCGCAGCAAAAATCGCGTCCGCCGGACGATCACTTCCTTGCGATGCTCGACGTAATGCTCGATTAGTTCCTTGATCCCCATCGTGCGCGGCTGACGGTTCACCAGCGCAATGTTGATTATGCTCACCGTGATCTGGCACGGTGTGTATTGATACAATTGATTGATCACCACGTCCGGGTCGGCGTCGCGCTTCAGATCAATCACAATTCGCACTTCGTGCTCTCGCCCGCTCTCGTCGTTGATCGCCGAAATGTCCTTGATCAAATCCTTCTTGACGGCCTCAGCGACCGATTCAACGATCGACTTGCGAATCACGCCGTAAGGGATTTCCTCGATGACGATTAAATTCTTCCCGTTTTTGCCCTCTTCGACGCCCATCTTTGCCTGAAGCGTCAGCCGCCCGCGGCCCGTCTTGTATCCTTCGACGATTCCATCCCTGCCGCGGATGATTCCTGCCGTTGGAAAGTCCGGTCCCGGCACGATTTCCAGCAATTCGCTTAATTCGCAATCCGGCTTATCGATGACGTGCACGATCGCGTCGCAAATCTCCCGCAAATTATGCGGCAACAGGTTGCACGCCATCCCCACGGCGATCCCCGTCGAGCCGTTCACCAAAAGGTTCGGAAACTTGCTAGGAAAAACCGTCGGCTCCTCCCGCGTCTCGTCATAATTAGGGATGAAATCGACCGTATCGAGTTCGAGGTCGGTCAGCAATTCCATCGTCGGAAAGGCCACCCGCGCTTCGGTGTAACGCATGGCGGCGGGGGGGTCCCCATCGGTGCTGCCGAAATTTCCCTGCCCGTCGATCAATTTGTAACGCAGGTTCCATTCCTGCGCCATTCGCACCAGTGTCGGATAGATCACAGCCTCGCCATGTGGGTGGTAGTTGCCGCTCGTATCGCCGGCGATCTTGGCGCATTTTCGATGTTTGCTATTGGGCCCCAGGTTCAGGTCGTTCATCGCCACCAGAATTCGCCGCTGGCTTGGCTTAAGCCCGTCACGGACGTCAGGCAGAGCCCGGTCCATGATCGTGCTCATCGCGTAGGTCAGATAGCTGTCCTGAAGTTCCTGCTCGATCTGAAGGTTTTCAATTCGATCCGCTGGTGGTGTATTTTCAGCCATAAATCTCAACTCTTTCCCCGCCTTGAACCATCCATGGCGAGAGCCGAAATTTTACGGGATTTCCAATGAAAAATCGAATCGCCGCGACCAAAAATCGAGCGCAGCCGCGCTCGATTTTTTCGGCTTCCTCAAACCTCTTTTTCACCTGAAAATGAACCCTATTCCGCCAGCAGTTGGGGGATGAGTGCTTCCATGTTCTCGCGCCCATCCACAGTGCGCACGATCCCCTTCTTGTCGATCAAAAACATTCTCGGGATGCTCAGCACTCCGTAGCTCGTCGCCAGCGGATGCCACCCGGGCGTCTTTTCGTCAAAGAGTTGCGGCCAGGGCATGTCAGGGTTGGACGCCAAAAACTTCTTCAATTCCTCCCCCTTATCGTCACACGAAACTCCCACGATCTCCAACCCCTTGGAGTGATACTGCAAATAGATCTGCTTCACGCGTGGCAATTCTTCAATGCACGGCCCGCACCACGTCGCCCAGAAATCCACCATCACAACTTTCCCCTTCCAGTCGGCCGAGTTGAACTCCGTGCCATCCAGCTTTACCGCTTTGATCGTCAGCGCCTTGTTCTCCAGCGCTTGCACCTTCAAATCGGCTGACATCTCCTGGGCCATCTGCTGGCCCTGCGGACCTTTAATGTTGGCCTTCACGGCGCTGACGATGTGCTGCATTACATCCGCCGATGGTTTATCTCCGATCTGATACATGGCCAACAGGTTTTCCGCCGGCGCATTGTCCGGCGACGCTTTTAACGCCGCCGAGAACGCATCGATTGCCTTGATTTCTCCGGCCGAGTCGCCGTCGGCTTTTACGTAATCCGCCATCGCCCGTTCGGCCATCGCCGTTCCCGCGTCCGCTCCGGTCCCCGCCGCCGCTTTCGCCGCCTCCTCCGTGACGGTCGGATCGTCAAAAATTAATTGGAACGTCTTGATCTGCGGCAACACCATCGTGATCTCATCCTTGGCGTCCGGCTGAACCGCGCCAAGCTCGTTGAACAGATCGACCGTCTTCTGAAGCAGCGGCAGCATCTCCCCCGTGATCTTCGCCCGCGCTGCCTTGGTCTGGATCCCCTGCCCGCCTTGCACCAACTGCTTGAATTTGTCGTTGGTCGTCGCCAGATCGGCTTTGATCTGATCAAATGATCGCGTCGTGGGCTGAGTTGTCGGCGGGTCCGCCGCGAAGCCGGATGTTCCGATCACCAACGCCGCGGCGGAAAAGATCGCGAGAATATAATGCTTCATGAAGTCCTTCTGCTGGTGCCTCCAATTATAGACGCAGAGATGTTTCTACGCTTGCGGCATCGGGGTTTTTCCTTCCCGACCTCTTTCCTTTACACTCCCCGCCCGTGTCCATCGACCTCTCACAATTTCAAGCCATCCTGCTCGATCTCGACGGCACCGTCTACCACGAAGACCAGGCTCTTCCCGGTGCGATTGAATTGATCCGACATCTGCAGACCTCCAAGCGCCCCTTCGCCTGCCTCTCCAACAGCACCGCCAGCCCGCAGCGCATTGTCACGCGCATTCAAAAAATGGGCGGCCAGTTGGCTCCTAATCAGGTCTACACCGCCGCTGCCGCCACCGCGGATTACATTCTCAAGCGTTACCCTCATGCTCGTCCTCGCCTCTACAACCTTGCCAGTGAAAGCATGCCCGAAATGCTCCATGGGCGTGTCGATTGGATCGAGTCTCCTCACGATCCCTGCGATGCCGTCATCGTTGGCGCCGCCGTCAGCCCGCAGGCCAGCGAGGAGCGCCGCCGCGTTGCTCTCTACCTTCTCCGCCACGGCGCCGCCGCCATCGGCATCTGCGCCGACCGCGTCTACCCCAGCCCGCGCGGCCTGGAATTCGGTTGCGGCGCGCTCACCCAAATGCTCTGCTATGCCTCCGGAGTTCAGCCCGTTTACTGCGGCAAACCAGAAAAATTTTTCTTCCAGGAACTCTGTCATCGCCTCGGCGTCGAACCCCAGCGCTGCCTCCTCATCGGCGACAACCTCGAATCCGATCTCCTGGGCGCTCGCAATGTCGCAATGCGCACGATCCTGACCCTCACCGGCGTCGCTTGCCGTGAAGACCTCAAGCATCTGCCTGACGATGCCCAGCCCATTGGAATTGTAAAGGATTTAACCGAATTGCTGCCGCTGATCTGAACGGCGATTGATCTGCCTATCTGCCGCCCCCGCCCAACCCCGGCCCCGGATTAAATTTCCCACCCGGCTTATCCTCTTCCGGCCGCGTCGCCGCATTCTCCGGCGCCGGCTCGATGATCATCGTCACCGGCGTCCCTTTCACCGGGCACACATCCGGATTGTATTCCCATTCCAGTGTCTCGTTCGCATTGCTGACCAGTTCCGGAACATCGATCATCGTCAGATCAAAATTTACGATGCTCACCACATACCCCGTCAGATCCGCCGCATATTGCCCGTCCGGCATCATGCGCGAACCGTCAAACACCCACGTGATTTCCGGCATCTCCTGATGCGTCTTGACCGATCGCATCATCCGCTGGGCCGGCACCGTCACCGTCTTCCCATTCTTCACAAACTCACATTCGATTTTCAGCGGCGACCCCGTCGGCGGATGCCACAGATTGTTCGCCTGATCAAACCGGGCCGGCGCCCCTGCCTTGAGTCCCAGCGCCAGCAATCCGAAGTGAATCACCGAAGGCCGCGCCCCGGTCCGCAAAACCGATTCATGTTCCTGACCCCCATTGACCACGCAGAAAAATTCCAGCGGCATCTGCGGATTCAGCGTTTCACACACCACCCGCACCTGCTTTTTACTCGTGTCGATGCTGACCGCCCCCAGCTTCGCGCCTCCCTCGCTGGGCTGCGTCGCCGGCGCATCCTCTCCCCGCGCGATCGCGCCGAAAGTCAATAATCCCACCGCCAGTGCAACCCGCCACTGTCTCATCGTCCTCAGTGTATCGCGCCGGAACCCGGCAATGAAGTGATGAACCCCACGGCACCCAAGTCAAATGCTCATTCAGGTATCCGAGTCTCGTCGTTCGGATTGGGAGTTTCCAACTCCGCTTCCGGCTCCGGGGCAAATTCAAAATCCGCCTGCTCCCGATTGAAACACAAACTCCCCTCATACCAATCGGGCGCCGCTTTCCGGCACCGCTGCAGGGTGCACGAGACGTGCAGAATCTTCCCATTCGGCGTTTCCAGCTCCACCGTACCCCCATACCCCAGTGGCAATCGATGCCTCGTCACAAATCCCACGCTCCGCCGGTCCGCGTCCCGCGTGTACAACACCTTGGGCTCCGCGTTGGACCCATCCGTGAACAGGTGCAACACCGCCTTGACTCGGTACGGCATGCGCGGCATCTTTCGGCGCTCGTCGAACCACTCCGCCGCTTCCAGTGCCGTTAAGATTATCCCGACTTCCGGAGGCCATGTCCGATCCATGCCCCGACGATCGACGCTGATTGCTTCACTGGCCATGAAGACATTCTCCAATATAGTGTGTCCTACAAATTGTGAATTCCTGGCGGAAATGACACCCTTTCCCGCCCATTGGACCTTACAATATGAATCGGTTGATAAAAAATGGGTCACGTCGTATTCGGCTGCTTAACTGGGCCCCATAAACGGATTAAATCATGTCATTGCAACCGCCCCCTTCGATTCCCACAGAAGCCCTTCCCGCCGGTCGTACCGTCTGGCCGCTCATCGCTATCGCCTCCAACGAGGTGACCATCGGCCGTGCCAGCACCAATACCGTCAGCATTCAGCACGCCTCCATCTCGCGCGTCCATGCCAAGCTCATCCGCGCCGGCAACCAGGTCGAGCTCGAGGATCAGGACAGCCGCTTCGGCACCTTCGTCAACGGCAATCGCATCAAGCGCACCGTTCTGAAAATCGGCGACTCGGTCCGCGTTGGCTCCAGCCCGCCTTACCGTTTTTCCGGCGACGCCCTCGAAGCCATCGTCGATGGCAGCGGCATCGCCATGAAGCTCACCAACGTCGGCGTCGAACGCGAAGGCCGCAGGCTCATCGGCGGCATCAATCTCACCCTCCAGCCTGATACTTTCGTCGGCGTGCTCGGACCCAGCGGCGCGGGCAAATCCGTTCTGCTCAGCATTCTCAACAGCACCATGGCTCCGACGACCGGCACCGTCGAATTTGATGACGGGCTCAATCTTCGGGACAACCTTCCCTATTTCCGCTCCAAGCTCGGTATCGTCACCCAGGACGATCTCGTCTACGTCGATCTCACCGTCGAGGAAAATCTCCAGCTCGCGGCCATGGTCCGCATGCCGGATATCAGCCCGGAGTCCCTCGCCACTCGCGTCAATTCCGCCCTCGAATCCGTCGGACTTCTCGAGCATCGCGTCAAACGCGTCGGCGTCCTCTCCGGCGGTCAGCGCAAACGCGTCAGCATCGCCGTCGAAATGCTCATGCAACCCCGCTTTCTTCTCCTCGACGAGCCCACCAGCGGCCTGGACCCCGGCATGCAGGCGCGCGTCATGGAAATCGCCCGCGGCCTGGCCCGGCGCGGCGTCACCATCATCTGCACCACTCATACTCTCGACACGATGAACTTTTTCGACCAGGTCATCGTCCTGGGACTGCGAAATCACATCGCCTCGGTGGTCTATCAGGGCGATCCGCGGCAGCTCCTCAGCACCTTCGGCGTAGGCTCTCAGGCCGATCTATTTGACAAACTTCAGGAACTCGCCGGCGGCGGCCAGGCCGGCGCATCCGGCGTTGTCGCTGAAGCGCCGCCCCCGACCGGCGCCCAGCCGGCCGCTCCCGCGCCGCCTCCGCTCACTCCCGAGGCCGAGGCCGCCGCTCGCCGTCCGCGTTTTCTGCCGCCGCCTCCCCCGACACCCGGCGCTAATCGCATCTGGCAGCAAGCCCAGGTCGTCTGCAAACGCACGGGCATCGGCTTCTTCCGCGACCGCGCTAGCGCCACTCTTGCCATGGCACAGCCCCCAGCCCTGGCCCTGCTCATCATCCTGTCCCAAAGCAATCAGCCCGCCAGCGTTGCGCTCCTGTTCTTTGCCGTCCTCGTCAGCGTCTGGCTGGGCCTCTCCCTCACCGTCCGCGAAGTTGTCCGCGAACGAAAGCTCTATATTCGCGACCGCCTCGCCGGACTCCATCCCAACGGCTATCTGCTGGGCAAGGTCCTCTTTGCCGCCATGATTACCGTCGTGCAAACGATCCTGCTCTGGTTCTTCATCCGCATCATTGCCCCCTCACTGATCAACGACAACGCTGCCACCAAAATTCGCGATACCTCCATCATCGCCGGCTTCGTCGTCCTGCTCCTCACCGGCATCGGTTCCGCCATGCTCGGCCTGATCGTCTCCACCTGGTGCGCCACCGAATTCTTCGCCGTCCTCTTCATGCCGATGGTCCTTCTGCCGCAGGTTTTGCTCAGCCGCGTCATTTACGGCGAACCTTATCGCGGCGTGAAATGGGAAGATCCTTCTCCCTACATGCCCTTCCTCAGCCTCGCCAAAGGCAAGTCCGTTACCGCCGATGACAACGACTCCAAGAAAAGCACCAAGCTCGTCGTCGCGACCCTCTCCCTCCCCATGCTCACGCGCCCCGGCACCGCGACGCTCGACATGATCGCCAACACCGACACCGCCAGCTATCCCGTTGCCGAATTCATTTACCTCCTGATCATCTTCAGCGTCTATGCCGGCGCGCTCTATTGGGTCTTCCGCTGGAAAGAACGAACGTGGAATGACATCAGGTGAAAATCCGAAATTCGGAAACGGGAATTTGGGGTATTTCTGATTCGGGATTCGAATTTCCGATTTCGAATTTCGTCTTTCCTAACCCTTGATTTTGCCGATAGTTCTGCTCGCTTCGCAACCCTCCCCGCTTGCCCGCGTCCAACCAATAGTGGTAGATTGCTCCCCGCACCCCATGTCAGAAAGGTAGTCCCTAACCGTGGCCCACGATCTTTTTATCAGCTATTCCACTAAGGACAAGGTCGTTGCCGACGCTGTCGTCGGAACCCTTGAAGCCCATGGCGTTCGCTGCTGGATCGCTCCGCGCGACATTCAGCCCGGCGCCGACTGGGGTGAAGCGATCGTCAACGCCATCGATGAGGCCCGCATCCTCGTCCTGATCTTTTCCGCCAACGCCAACGTCTCCCCGCAGGTCCGCCGCGAAGTGCAGCATGGTTTTGAGAAGGGCAAGACCGTCATCCCCTTCCGCGTCGAGGCGATCGCTCCCGCAAAATCCCTCGAGTATTACATCGGCGCCGTTCACTGGCTTGACGCTCTGACTCCTCCATTGGAAGCGCACCTGGTCGATCTGGCCCGCCAGGCCTCCGCGATCATCGGCAAAGCCCAGAGCGGCATTCTCCCTCCCGATCAAACCCCGCGAACCGCGGCGGCTTCCCCAATGACCAGCACTCCCACGATGATGACCACCGGCGGAACCATCCCCCCCTCGGCTTACATTCCCGCTCCCGCGGCTCCCGTGTCTCCAACTCGCGCCATCTCCCAAACTGCCGCCCTCTGGGCAGCCCTCGCCGCCGTTGTCGTGATCGGCGCGGCTCTGTCCATCTATCTTGTCGGGAAAATCTCCAGTTCCCACAACCAGCAGACGCAATCGCAAACCACGCCGGCCTCCGCGCCTCAGCCGGTTCAGAACACTCCGCTTGTCCAAAACAGCAACCCGCAAAATCCCGCGCCCGCGCCAGTCGCCATTCAGCAACCCGCGCCCCAACAACCTGCTCCCCAGCAACCGGCCCCTCGGCAACCTGCGCCTCAGCCACAGCCCGTTGTCCAACAACCCGCTTCCCAGCAGCCTGTGACGCCGGTGAATCCCCAGCCCACGAATCCTCAACCAGTTAATCCTCAACCCCCCGCGCAGCCCGTGATTGTCGCCGTCCAGCCTCCCCCAGCGCCGCCCAAACCCGCTTCGCCTGACCCCGTCACGCTTTTCAACGACGCCCAGCGCGCCCGTGCCGGCCAGGGCGGTCAGCACGACTACGCCCAGGCCCAAAAACTTTTCCAGCAATCCTACGACTTGGGCAACGCTGATGCCGGCGCGATGCTTGCCATCATGCGCGATAACGGCGAGGGCGCCGACCGCGACGAGGGCGCCGCGATGAAGTTGTTCCAGCAATCCGCCGACAAGGGCAGCCCCATCGCCATGTATCAACTCGGCCGCCATTACGAAACAGGTTCCGGCGTAGACAAAGATCCCGCCAAGGCTCTTGCCTGGTATCAAAAAGCCGCGGATAGCTCGAACCCCGACGCGATGAACCGCCTGGGCGAAATGTATCGCGACGGCGCCGGTGTCCCCGCCGATGACGCCAAGGCCGTCGATCTTTTCCGCCGCGCCGCCGAAGCTGATTGCGTCGCGGCCAAAGTCAATCTTGGCATGATGTACGAAGACGGCCGCGGCGTCTCCCGCGACGATGCCGTCGCCTTCCGTTGGTATCTCTTTGCCGCCAATTCCGGGAACACGATCGCCATGTTCCACATGGGCTCGATGTACCAGTACGGCAAAAGCATCGGCGCCGATCCCCAGCAGGCGATGAAGTGGTACCAGCGCGCCGCCGACGGCGGCGACATCCCATCAATGGAGCGCCTCGGCGTCCTCTATCGCGATCGAACTCCCGCCGACGATGCCCAGTCCACTCAATGGTTCAACAAAGCCGCGCAGGCCGGCAATACCGATGCGATGGTCGATCTCGCCGCAATGTACGAATCCGGCAAGGGCGTTCTCGCCGACCAGAACCAGGCCGCCAGTTGGTATTCCAAAGCGGCCGACTCCGGTAACCCCACCGCCAGATACGCGCTGGGAAAAATGTACGAAGAAGGCCGAGGCGTCTCGCAGGACCTTTCCAAAGCCGCCTCGCTCTACTACCAGGCCGCCGATGCCGGCAATGCCGATGCGATGGATCATCTGGGCGTTCTTCTCCGCGACGGCAAAGGCGTCAACCGCGACGATGACGCCGCTCTTACTTATTTCAAAAATGCCGCTCGCACGAGTTGCCCACCCGCGATGCTTCATGTGGGTGAAATGTATGAAGCAGGATTAGGAGTTCCGCGTGACATGGCCCAGGCCGCCGATTGGTATCGAAAAGCCGCCGAACTGGGCAACTCGCAGGCCATGAACGACCTGGGCCTCTGCTATCTCAACGGCGATGGGGTCAACAAAGACCTCGATGCCGCCGTTAGTTGGTTCGATCGCGGCGACGCCGCCGCAAATCCCGCCGCGATGAACAACCTCGGGGCTCTCTACCGCGACGGCGTCGGGGTTCCCCAGGACCCGCAGCGCGCCATCCTCCTCTTCCAGCGCAGCGCCAACGGTGGTTGTGCCGATGCTTTCGGCAACGTCGGCTGGATGTACGAAACGGGCCGCGGCGTCACCGCCGATCTCCTCGCGGCCATCGATTACTATCACAAAGGCCTCCCCACCAGCCCCATCGCCGCGCTCCACTTGGGCGATCTCTATCGCGACGGCCGCGGCGTCAACAAAGACCTTACCCAGGCACGCCAGTATTATCAGCAATCCGCTTCCCTCGGCAGCCTCGATGCCAAATCCCGCCTGTACGCGCTGGATCATCCGGTCACCCAACCCTCGACGCAGCCCGCGACCCAGCCGTAGTGCGCTGCAAACATTTCTTACATCCACAAGCGATGATGCCTGGAAAACAGGGCAAATAATGCTGATTGTTCCGCGCGCGTAATGTGCATTACTTATTTTGCCGAAGCACTGATTGTGGACAAGAACCGATGGGCCAAGGTCCTGACCGGACCTTTTGCGGTGGCCGTCTGGGCGGTCGCGGTCCTCGCCGGCTTGACGGGGATGGTCCGATATCAGATGACCCCCGCCGCCGCTGCCAGGCAGATTTCGTCGCACTGGCCGGCGGGAACGACTGTCACGCTGGATTCAAAACGCCCGACTCTCGTGATGGTTCTGCATCCGCAGTGCCCCTGCTCCACGGCGAGCGTCAATGAACTGGCGCAGATTTTGTCGCGGGCCGATGGACACTTGGCGGCTCATGTGCTTTTTATGCAGCCGCCCGATGCGCCGGCGGATTGGTTGGATGGCAAGCTTTGGAAGTCCGCCAACGCTTTACCGGGCGCGAGCGTCGCGGTGGACAAGAACGGCGTGAACGCTATGGCGTTTGGCGCGGAAACGTCCGGTCAGGTTGTCGTTTACGACATGGATGGAAATCTCAGGTTCAGCGGCGGAATCACTGACGGCCGGGGGCATGAAGGGGACAACCCCGGTTTTCTTGCCGTTCTGGATTTGGTCCGAACCGGGAAGTCCAAAATTTCAGAAACGCCCGTTTACGGATGCTCGTTGGGCAAATGTCCCGTCCCTTAGAGCAAAACAATAGGCCAGTTAATGGAAGCGATTGCTACAACACCGGAATTGAAGGCTCAGATCGAACGGCGCGCCGACGAACTCCGCCACGCGTATGAAACCGCGCAGTGGAAGCAGACCGACCGCATGTTTGCCGTGCTTTTGGCCATCCAATGGTTCGCCGGCATCGCCATGGCTATCTGGCTTTCCCCTTATGCGTGGGAAGGCCTGGAAAAACATATTCATCCGCATGTCTGGGGGGCAATTTTCGTCGGCGGGATCGTCGCCGCCGGCCCGATCTTCCTGGCGATCGTCCGCCCTGGCGAGACTCTGACCCGTTACGTCATTTCCGCCGCCCAAGCGCTTCACTCCGCCCTTCTGATTCACCTCTCCGGCGGGCGCATCGAAACGCACTTTCACGTATTCGGATCACTGGCATTTATCAGCTTCTATCGCGACTGGCGCGCCCTGGTGCCGGCGACCATCGTCGTCGCGCTCGACCACGCCGTCCGAGGCATCTTCTGGCCTGAATCTGTTTTCGGCGTCATCACCGCCAGCCCCTGGCGTTGGATGGAGCATGCCGGTTGGGTCGTCTTCGAGGATATCATCCTCGTCTGGGCCTGCGTTCGAGGCGCGCGAGAATTGGCCGTGCTGGCCAGCCGCCAGGCCGAACTGGAAGCTTCCAACCAGCGCGTCGAGGCGGAAGTCGCCCGCCAGACCGCCCGGCTCGAATCCGTCAGCCAGGAACTGCTCGGCACCGCGCGCCGCGCCGGCATGGCCGAAATCGCCACCGGCGTCCTTCACAACGTCGGCAACGTCCTCAACAGCGTCAACGTTTCAGCCAGCGTTGCGATGCGGACCATCCAGGGATCCGAAGTCTCCAGCCTCGTCAAAGTCCGCGATATCCTCAAGACCAACCAGGACAACCTGGCCGCTTATATTTCGCAAGACGCCCGGGGCAAACATCTGCCGACGTTTTTAATCGAGCTGGCGGATTGCCTGGCCAAGGAAAATGCCAACCTCCTGGAGGAATTGAAAACCGTCTCGACCGGGCTCGATCACATCAAGGGAATCGTCAGCGCCCAGCAGAAGCACGCCAAGGAAGGCGCTCTCCGCGAGCGGGTGTCGCCCGCGGAGATTTTCGAGCAGGCCATCGAGATGGACCTGGGCTCCACCGCGGTCGATCGCGTGGAGATCGTTAGGAATTTCCAGCCCATCGCTTCGGTGGCGATGGACAAGCACAAGGTCCTGCAGATCCTGATCAATCTTCTCAGCAATGCCAAAAAGGCCGTCGCGTCCAACAACGGCCAGGGCAGGCGGATCGAGCTGACGATCAAAACGTCGGATACCGCCGAGGGCCAGCGCCTTCAGTTTGAAGTCAAAGACAACGGGGTCGGCATCGATCCGGAAAACCTTGCGAAGATTTTCTCGCACGGGTTTACCACCCGCGCCGAGGGGCACGGCTTCGGGTTGCACAGCGCGGCCAACGCCGCCCGCGAGATGGGGGGCAATCTTTCCGTTGCCAGCGAGGGCGCCGGACGTGGCGCGGTTTTCACCCTCGACTTTCCCCTGAGCGATCTCTCGACTGCCGAACAGATGATCCAGCGCAAAAAATGATCCCACGTAACCAGGAAAAGAAATGGCTACCCACCTGACCCAGGAATCGCCGCGTCGAATTCTCATCATCGATGATAACGATGCGATTCATAAAGATTTCCACAAGACCCTGGGCGGTCTGCCCGAGGCGCCGTCCACGTTGAAGAGCACCAAGGCATTGTTCTTCGGCAACGACGCCCCGATGGCCGCGGCGGGGCTGCTGAAATTTGAGGTCGAATCCGCATTGCAGGGCCAGGAGGGGCTTGCCAAGCTCGAAGCCTCGCTTAAGGAGGGCAGGCCCTACAACGTCGCGTTTGTCGACATGCGCATGCCGCCCGGCTGGGACGGCGTCCAGACCATTCAGCGGCTGTGGGAAGTGGACCCCAACCTTCAGGTCGTCATCTGCACCGCTTATTCAGATTACTCCTGGGAGGAAATTTCCAAGCAGTTGGGGTTGACGGATCGGCTGCTGATTCTCAAAAAGCCGTTTGACCCGCTGGAAGTCTCTCAACTGGCAACTTCTCTGAGCGAAAAGTGGACGCTCAAGCGCAAGGCGGATCTGAAGATGGACGAGCTGGAGCGCATCGTCGCCGAGCGGACCAGCGAATTGGTCCATGCCGCGCTGCACGACAAGCTGACCGGCCTGCCCAACCGCGCGTTGTTGCGTGACCGCCTCGAACTGGCCGTCGAGCGGCGCAAGCGGAATCCCGATCATCATTTCGCGGTGCTGTTCCTCGACTTTGACCGTTTTAAGGTCATCAACGACACCTACGGGCATGATATGGGCGACGAGCTCCTGGTCGCGATCTCGCGGCGATTGAACCAGGCCTTGCGGCCCACGGATTCGATTGCCCGCTCTGAAAACTCGACCGCGGCGCGGCTGGGGGGCGACGAATTTGTCATCATTGCCGACGATTTGAAGGATGCCAGCGATGCCGGCCGCGTGGGTGATCGGCTGCTGCGCGAGCTCAGTGAGCCGTATACGATCAGAGGCTGCTCGGTGGCCAGCACCGTCAGCATCGGCATCACCACCAGCGCGTTGGACTATCAGAAGGGAGAGGAAATGCTGCGCGATGCCGATACAGCGATGTATCATGCCAAGGCGGCCGGCAAGGCGCGTTTCATTCTCTTTGACCGCAAGATGCACCAGCAGGTGACCGCGCGGCTGGAATTGGAAAACGAGCTGCGGGGGGCCGTGGAGAAGAATCAGTTTCTGCTGCACTACCAGCCGATCGTCTGCCTCACCGAAGGCGCACTGGAAGGTTTTGAGGCGCTGGTGCGCTGGAAACATCCGGCGCGGGGGCTGGTACCGCCCAATGATTTCATTCCCTGCTGCGAGGAGACGGGGCTGATCGTGCCGCTCGGGTACTGGGTATTGGCCGAGGCCTGTAAGCAACTGGTGAGCTGGTGCAAGATGTTTCCCGATTTTTCGGGCTTGTCGATGAGCATCAACCTCTCGGCCAAGCAACTGGCCGCGCCGGACCTGGTCTCCCGGGTGCGAGCGATCTTCGCCGAGACCGGAGTTGATCCGTCGCGCGTCATCCTGGAGATCACCGAATCGGTCATGATCCGAAATGCCGAGACGGCGGTTCCCATCTTGGACGAACTGAGGCGGCTGGGAGTTCGCCTGCACATGGATGATTTCGGCACAGGCTACTCAGCGCTGAGCTGCCTGCATCGGTTCCCCCTGGCGGGAATCAAGATCGATCGCAGCTTCGTCAGGAGCATCGGCGAGCGGCGGGATTACGCGGCGGTGGTGAATGCCATCGTGAGTCTGGCGCGCAATCTGGGGATGATCCTGGTGGCCGAGGGAATGGAAACGGCGGATCAAGTCGTAATGCTTCAGGCGATGGATTGCGACAAGGCGCAGGGGTTCTATTTCAGCCGCCCGATGGATCCCGCGGCGGCGAGCGCTTACATTACGACGATGCAAACATCAGGCAAGATCATGCCGGCGCAGACGCCGGTGGCGATGGCTTCGTAAGTTCCAAATCATTGAAAGTTGGGTTTTCTTGTAATATCAGCCCCATGAAGGGGATGGGAGAAGTCGCGCGCCATGCGCGTTTTGTTATTGCTCGCTGGCTTGGGAAAGTAAAATGTCTGGCGGCAAAGGGTTGGGATCATGTAATTGCTCCAAGTGATAAAATATGCATGGCCCGCGCTCCGTGACCTTCGCGTCTTCGCGGTTTGACTTCGTATTTGCTCGACGCAGCATTTGTTAGTGCGCCAGATCGTTGGGACCAACGGCGAACCAGCGGTCGACGGTGCGGGTTTCTTTATGGAATTTCAGGCCGGTTTGTCGGGAGAGGTGGTCGAGCAGGCGCTGGTCGTTGGGCGGGGCGATTTGTTCCGGGACGCGGATTCGCCATTCGAAGGTCGTTTTGTCGTCGGGGCCCTCGAAGATGATTTGCTGTTGAAAGGATTCCGCGACGTTGCCGAGGAGGCGGTGGATGTTGCCGATGGCCATGCCCCGGGATGGGGAAATGTCGTCGGTTTTCAGGTCGATGATCGAGGTGTTGTTGTTATTGGGCGGCGGGGCGGGGAGGGAGAGTTTGCCGGTGGCGACGATCACCTCATCCGCGACGCCGCGCTTTTCGAAATGTTTGCCCCAGTGGGTTTGGCGCTCCATCAAGTCGGCGAAGGCGGCAAGCCGTTTTTCGGCAGAGAGATTGGGGCGAATGACCCAGTCGCCGGGGAACATTACGCGGCGGTCGTTTTCATCCGTGATGACGGTGTAGGTGGGAATCTCGATCACATAGCGGAGGATCGCGTTGGCAGTCTCGGGTTGGTAGGCGGAGTGGTTGAAATCGGGTTGGCCGCTCCAGTCGAAGACGACGATGTTTTGAAGCACGAAGCGTGTATCGAGATGAATGCTGTCAAAATACTGTTGACGCTCGGGGATGTAGGGGGGAAGGACGTGCTTGAGGTCCTGGCCGTCGGGAAGGGCGTAGACTTCGTTGAAATGCTGTCGCCAGACGGGCACCGGCGGATTTGTCGTGGCCGCGGGGAGTGAAGAGGCCGTGGCGGGGCGAGGGTGAGCGCGGAGGCGGAGAGGGAAGCATTGGCGGCAGCGGAGGTGATGGTGGCGGCCAAGGCGGCCGGGGGCGGGATCATTGCGTTTTCCAACAGGAGAGCGCCCAGGGCGACGGCGGAGAGGGCGGCTGTTTTGGGGCCCAGGATGGAACGTAGCCGCTGGATGGCTCGGTGGAGGCGCTGCTTGGCGGCCTCTTCACTAAGGCCCAGCTTTTGCGCGATTTCGTCCAGACTGTCATTTTCGAAATAGCGCATCGCGATCAGGATGCGTTGCTTGTCGCTCAGGCGGCTCATGGCTTTGTCGAGAAGGGGCTCGATTTCCGACCATTGAGATTTGGGGGCGTCCAATAGTTCAGCATGCATTTTCGCGGCGCTCCTTTCATGTCGCTGGCGACGGGCGCGGCGTTTCAGGGCGTCGCGGGACGTGAAGTGAGTCGCGCGCAGAAGCCAGCCGGCCAGGGGGAGTTGGCGGCGGGCGAGCGTAGCGGCTTTTTTCTGAAGAACGATGAAAACGGCCTGCGTCACGTCCTGGGCCAGATGGGGATCGCGCACCTGACGGCAAGCGGCGGAATAGACCAGCTTGATATGACGATTGACGATTTGCGCAAAAGCGTCGTGCGAAGCGGTGCGGGCGTATTCATCGAGCCATTGAAGGTCTTGCATCGCGACTCCGTCGTCCGGAAAGAAATGGACGCTCGAAGCTGCGGGGTAACGGGGGATTTTGGGGGCCTTTTGAGTTTGGGGATTTAAACAAAGGCGTGGTCACTGGAAGAGACCTCGCCGGGAGATCGGTGTTAGGCATTATTTTGCGGCGGGGGCGTCGGGGTGGGTAGGCGGGTGAGTGGTTGCGGGGGGGGGTGGTGGGGGGGTGTGGCGTGTGGGGGGTGT
>CAZCKE010000030.1:0-17888 GCA_964499005.1 uncultured Tepidisphaeraceae bacterium | reverse complement strand
TTTCCCCATTCGACCTCCGATGCAAGGATTGAGATGAAGTACGGCCTGACCGGCTGGAGGAGTGGAAGGAAGATGTCAGTGCCGCACGAGCCGGGAACAGGAGAATGCGACGCCAAAAGGAGAAAGGCTACTGCCCGGAGGAACAGTTTTCGTACGATAGACTCATGGATGGATTTTGGTTTATGGAACACGCGCCGGACGCGAGACGCTGCATCTCCGCCGCGATGGTCCTTCTTGAGTGGCCCCACCCTCTGGTGCTAAAGGGTGCGGGTTTTGATTTTTCTTAGCACGCCTTAGCCTGCTTGCTATAGATAAGCGCGTCCAGTGAAGCGCGAGGTTGGCGGGTCCGCTCGACACCATCACTCGCGCTGCACGGGCCCTTGGCGAGCGCCTCATTCTTCGCGTTGCAGACGCGAAAGCTGGCGCGCGGGGTGTCCCCTGTGGAAATGGGCCCCGAAAGCCTCGAAGCCGCCCTCCGCGACATGGCCGCCAAGGTCCAGACCTCCCTCCAGCGCCCCTGCACCCTGACCTGCCGCGGGGCCGTGACGATCGCCGACGACGCCGTGGCAACCCATCTTTACCGGATCGCGCAGGAGGCCGTAAATAATGCGGTTCGCCACTCCAATGCCAGGCAAATTCGGATCGAATTGGATACAATTCCCACCGCGATCAGTTTGGCGGTGCATGATGACGGGGTTGGTTTTCCTTCGTCACAGCCGCGAAAAGGGATGGGAATCAATGTCATGCAATACCGCTCGCGCATGATCGGCGCGACGCTGGAGATCAGCAGCGGCGTCGCGGGACGCCCTGGAACATCGGTCGTTTGTACTTGCCCGATTGAACACTATGAACCTCTCGAATCCACTCATCAAGAAACCGGCCCCAAAGCCGCTGACCCCGTCCAGCAAAGCTCGCCTGCTGCTCGTGGATGATCATCCGATCGTCCGCGAGGGGTTGGCCGCGCGAATTGAGATGGAAGGGGACATGACCGTCTGCGCCATGGCCGAAACCGCCAACCAGGCCGCCGACGAAATTGCCAACCACAATCCGGATCTGGTCGTGGTGGATCTCTCCCTGTCGGGCAAGCCCGGACTGGAATTGATCAAGGACATCCGCGTCACGCGCCCCACGCTGCCGATCCTGGTTCTCTCGATTCACGACGAGGATGTCTGGGCCGAGCGCGTGCTGCGCGCCGGGGCCCAGGGTTACATCATGAAATCCCAGGCAACGGAAAACGTGATGAGCGCCATCCGCCGCGTGCTAAGCGGCGGCGTGTGGCTGAGCGATCACATGAGCTCTTCTCTGTTGGGCCGCCTTGCGGGGGGCCGCGTCGTGAACAGTGGCACTCCCTTGGCAACCCTGAGCGACCGGGAGCTGGAAGTCTTCCACATGATCGGCCGCGGCCTCTCGGTCAAGGAGATCGCCGTGCAGTTGAATCTGAGCGCCAAAACCGTCGACGTCCACCGGGAGCACATCAAGGAAAAACTCTCCCTCAAAAGCAGCGCCGAACTCCTACGCTACGCCGTGATTTACACCCTGGAAGAGCGTCGCGCATGACGGATATAAGAAATATACCTATATATAAATAAGTAAAGTTCTATTAGTTAAACCGTGGGATTCTGATTTACGGCGTGTTGCAAGGCGGTAGGCTGTGTGCATTAGACCTGCCGTCATTGAGGCGCGTCCGTTTCCCCAGGGGGGGACGGATTCGTGAATGGCGGCAGGTTTTTTTGTCGGGGGATTTTACACCCACCGCAATCCAATGTGAATCTGCCATGCGGCTTTAAAATTAGATCTTAGCAGCCAATTGGGTCGGAGATTCCGCAGAGACGTCCATTCCCCAAAAGATAGGGATCGACCTGCGGGAGTGCCTGAATTGCGTGAATTTGGAAGAAGGCTGGATGGAGCGGATGGCGTCGAATTTGAAGTTGAAGCAGCTTTGCCCAACGGGAGATTTTTGACGCTTCCGTTTCATCTGTGTGCATTTGATTTTTATTCGTGGCTAAAAATGAATTTGATTTTCTCCGCGTTCTCCGCATCTCCGCGGTAAATTGGGGGGAGCTGAGCAGAATCGCTGCCTTTTGTGGAAGCGAGTACCAGATGACGACTGCGGCGTAAATCCATTATCATCCCTTGGGAATGGATGATTTTCGCGAGAGATTTCCCAGGACTTACCGGGCAATTGAGATAGGGATTGCGCGGGGATTGCATACAGGGGCGGCGGTGTATATCTCGCGCGAGGGAAAGACCTTTGCGAATGGGGGAGTAGGCGAGGCGCGAGCAGAAGAGGGATTAACAGATGATACGATCCTGCTTTGGCTTTCGGCAGGCAAGCCGTTTGCGGCGGTGGGGATCGCTCAGTTGATGCAGAAAAATCGGTTGGGGCCGCACGATCCGGTGGCCAAACATATTCCGCAGTTTGGGGTGAAGGGAAAAGAAGAGATCACAATCCGGCATCTGCTGACGCATACGGGGGGATTTCGATGGGCGGATTTTTTGCCGTCGATGGAGTGGAGAACCATTATTGAAAGGATTTGCGCGGCGCCACTGGAGCCGAGGTGGGTTGTGGGAAAGACGGCGGGGTATCACGCGTTTACGAGCTGGTACATCCTGGCGGAGATCATTCAGCGAGTCGATCCGGAGGGGAGAACGTTTGAGAAATACGTGGCAGATGAGATTTTCGGGCCGGTGGGGATGCGGGATTGTTGTTACAGCATGACGCCGGAGCAATACACGGCGTATGGAGAGAGGATTGGGCAGTTGCATTCGTCGATGCAGAATGACGGATCGAGGCAGATCAAGTGGGATACTCCGAAGCAGTGCATGGTGTGCGTACCGGGCGCGAGCGCGCGGGGGCCGGTGAGGGAATTGGGGCGGTTTTATGAGATGCTTTTGAACGGGGGGAAAACGGCATCAGGGGCAAGTTTGCTTTCGGCGGAGTCGGTGGCGAATTTTACGGCGCGGCATCGGGAAGGTATGCTCGATCTCACGTTCAAGCAGACTGTGGATTGGGGGCTGGGGTTTATCGTCAATTCGTCGCGGTATGGGGAAGAATCGGTGCCGTATGGGTTTGGGCCTTATGCGGGAGAGAAGGCGTTTGGGCATGGGGGGAGCCAATCGTCGATTGGGATGGCGGACCCGGAGCATGGGGTGGTAATCGTGGTGGTGTTTAATGGGATGCCGGGGGAGATTGCGCATCATGAGAGGATGAGGGGAATGTTGAAGGCGATTTATGAGGATTTGGGGATTGGGCAGCCGAAGTGAAACGTGAAGACGTGCGACAGGTTCCTCTTCTCACGTTTTCAGAAGTCGCCCCTCACCGGGCCTCTCTCCATGAGTATGCGGGGAGAGTGGATGTGGCAAGGTTCAGTGTGCGGACGGGGGCGGCGGGGGAATTCCGAAATAGGTTTTGGAAAAGCGGCGAAGTTCATCAACGTCGGGGACGAAGATGCCGCCGGGCATGCCGTTGAGCCAGTCTTCGATGATCGATTTGTTGGGATCGCTGGTGTCGACGTCGAAGACAGTTTTGTAATGCAGGCGGGACATGGGGATCTGATACCAGAAGGCGCAGGCGTCGCCGACGAGATCGATGGATTGGTTAGGCGGGGCCTTGGTGGGGTCGAAAAGGCGAAGGCCCTGGAGATTTTCGCGGCCGATCAAGGGAGCGATTTCATGGTCGGCGTGGAGATAACGCTGGAATTTGGCGACAAGCGTGCACGTGGAGAGCGCGATCATACCGGCGGCCAACCCCGCACAGAGAACAAACCATTTCGTGTGGCCGACACGGGTGGCCAGGATCGCGATGATGGGGACGGCAATCACCATGAAGCGGCTCTGAACGTGGGTGAAGAGGAGCCAGATGACAACCTGAACCGCCAAAAGTACACCGAGGAAAAGAGAGTCGCGGTTTTTCCGGCCCAGGAGGAGCGCGCCCGCGGCGATGGGCCAGAGGGCATAGCCGTAGCGTGGGTCGGCCAAGACCTGATCCCACAGGGCATGCAGACGGCCTGTCGCGGAGCGGTATTTGAGTTCGGGCCAATACGCCTGCTCCCAGCGGGTGACTTGAACATCGGTGAAATGAGCTTTCCCAAGCAAGTGCATCGCTTCAGGAAAGACGGGGTTGTGAGCCCAGATCATGTTTCGGATGAGCCAGGGGGAAAGGACGAGAAGCGCGGCGAATATGTGGACGACGCAACAAGTGATTTTTTTGCGAAATGAAAGAGGGGCGGCAACAAAAATTGCCAGAGGGATACCCGCAATAAGGAGGGGCGCGATGGACCATTTGGCGCCAGCGGCGAGACCGGCCATCGCGCCGGCGAGAGCGGTGTGGCGGAGAGTTTTGGATTCGAAGGTCCAGCCGATGGCGAGGGTGCCGAAGAGGAGCGTGCCGCCCTCGTTGTAGGCGATGGGGGCGAGAAGCCCTGTCCAAGGGACAGCGGCGGCGAGAACGGCGGCGACAGTTCCGGCGCGGGAATTTTCGGCCAGAGCGTAGATTGCCAGGATCGTCAGTGCGCACATCGTCAGGTGCATGAGTTGCGTGAGGTACATGGCGCGCCACGGATCGCCGTGGAGGTGCATCGCCAGGAGGTAATGCATCTCGACGTTGAAGGGGAAGTAGGAGAATACGTTGTGGTGGAGCGCGGTGATGCGGCCGGCTTCGAACCATTCGCGCGGGAGCTGGAGGTGATATTCGACGACATCATAGCCGTTGGGTTCGTCGCCCCAGAGCATGCCGGGTGGGAAAAAGGCAGCGAGCGTCACGACAGCGGCGAGGGGAGCAACGAGGACCCAGAGCCATTGCCAGGTGACAGGGGTGCGGAGCCATTGGGCGGGGTCGAATTGATGGCGATTTTGGAAAACGAAAATTCCGGCGGCGGCGAGGCTGGGCATCATCATGGCGAAGGCGGTGATGCGATTGAGCCAGCCGGCCAGGCCAAGGCCGAGCAAGAGGAGGCTGATGATGCCGATGCCCAGGGCACTGCAAGTGACCAGGACGAGTGTGGGCCGAGGAATTTGGCGGCTTTGGGCGTCGAAGAGCAGACGCCAGAGAATCCATCCGGTTCCGGTGACGGAAATAAGCCAGACGAGAGCACAGCTGAGGTCGAAGGTCAGGCGATATAGAGCCAGTCCCCATGACGGGCCGGCGAGAAAAAAGAAAAATGGGAGAAAGATGAGAATGAACGCGGCCAAGAGCATGGCGCGCGTAGTCAACAAGGCCTTGGGAAGGGGCGCGGCGTGATCGAGGGTCTTACGCGTCAGGGGCGTCCTCCGTGGATTGGAGGGTTTCCTCCGTGGATCGGGGCGTATCCCGTGAATCTTCGGGGGCGAGCTTGAAGAGCTTTTCGAGAGCGTGAACGTATTGCGCGGCGGGTGCGTGGAGGTTGTCGGCCTCGCGAAGCATCTGGACGGGATCGTGAAGGAGTTTGTTGACGACGCGACGGGTGAGGTCTTCCAGATGGGATTTTTCCTCGGGCGAGATGCCGGACAGACGCGACAGGGTGCGGTTTAATTCTTCCAGGGCCAAGGCATGAGAACGGCGGTAGAGCTGGTCGATGATCGGGCCAAGCTGGCGGGCGCGATGCCAGGTGACGAATTGGACAACGTTTTGGGCGACGATTTTTTGTGCGGCTTCGATGGCGCCACTGCGCTGGCCGCGTGTGGCGGCGGCGACTTGCTGGAGATCGTCGAGGTTGTAGAGGTAGATATTTTGGAGCTTGCCCACGTCATCGGCGATATCACGCGGAACGGCGATGTCGATGAGGAAGACGGGCTTGTAGCGGCGGCGGCGCATGACCAGCTCGAAATTGGCGCGGGTGAGGATCGGCTGTTGGGAGCCGGTGGAGGAGACGACAATGTCGGCGGTGACGAGCTCCTCCTGCAAATTTTCGTAGGGGAAAGTACGGCCATTGAATTTGGAGGCGAGGGTCCGGGCCTTGGCGGGATCGCGATTGCAGATGAGCAAACGGCCGGGAGAGAGGGAGGCGAGGTTGGCGAGCATCAGGGAAGCCATCTTGCCGGCGCCGATGTTGAGGATGGTTTTGTCGGAGAAGACATCGAAAATTCGGCGGGCATATTCGACGGCGATGCTGGCGACGGAAAGGCGGCCTTCGCCGAGGGAGGTTTCGGACATGACCTGCTTGCCAACAGCCAGGGCTTTTTGGAAGAGAGGATGGAGCATGGGGCCGGCGGAGTTGGCCTGGGTGGCTTCGTCGTAAGCTTCGCGGACCTGGCCGAGGATTTGAGCCTCGCCGACGACCATGGAGTCGAGGCTGGAGGCGACGGAGAAAAGATGGGCGGCGACATCGCGCTCGGTTTTGAAGTAGAGAAGGGGATTTAATTCCTCCGAGGAGAAGCCGCGAAGGGAGGCAAGGAATTGGACGATCTCGGACTGGTCGGGACGAATTTCACCGTTCCAGGCGGCATAAAGTTCGACGCGGTTGCACGTGCAAAGGAGGACGGCCTCGCAATCGGGATATTTTTGACGCAGCGCGAAGAGGGCTTGAGCACGCTGAGGGGCGTCGAAGGCAAGACGCTCGCGGATGGCGAGCGGCGCCGTCGTGTGATTCAAGCCAACGAGGACCAGGCGATTCATGTCACCGCCCTCCTGGCATGAATTGGACGGCGATCATGGTCATGAACATCAGGACGAATCCGACGATGCTGAGCATGGCGGCTTTTCGGCCACGGACGGCGGGCGTGATAGGAGTGTGAAGGGCGATAGCGTAGATGACCCAGACGATCATGGCAAGCAGGACCTTGGGGCTGGTCATCCAGTGGGGGCCGAGACGCGTGTGGTTGCCATCCTGGAGGATTTTGAGAAGGCCGGTGACGAGGCCGAGGGTTAGGGGGGCGAAGCCGAGGCTGACGGCAGAATCGGTGACGTGCTCGAGGCGTTCGAGATTGCCAAAATTGGGGCCGGGGATCGCGGGCTTTTGGCGAAGACGGGCGCTGACGATCAGGTAGATGCAGCCGACGGCGGCGGCGACGGCGAACGCGAGAGCGCCGCCGAAGCTGCTGAGCAGGTGGGTCCAGGACCAGAGGCCCGCGGCGTGATAGACCTCGGGGCGGACTTGGCCGAAGAAGATCGCGGAGCCGAGCATCAGGACGACGATGGGCATCAAAAACCAGTCGAGGCCGAAGATGGGCCGGGCACGCTGGAGGTACATCCAGAATGCGGCTAACAGGATTCCCAACGTGCAGAGGGCTTGAAAATTGTCTTGGAGGGGAATCCAGCTTTGGCGATTGACGCAGTGCCAGATCAGGGCGGCAAGAGCGCACACGAGGCCGAGATAGTCGAGGGATTTGGCGGTGAGGCGCAGGGCGTTACTAGCGGAATGTAAGCGGCGCAACGAAACGATCGCGCCGGCGACGAAGAGGAGCATGGCCAGACTAACGAGTAAAATTTGGCCGATGCTGGGGGCGAGGGGAGGCATTACGCTTTGTCTCCCGTGTCGGCGGAATCAAGCGGGGGCAATTCGGGGAATCGATGGCGCGTCCAGGCCCAGAGGGCGGAGGTACCGCCACTCGCGAGAGCTTCGGCGGCCTCGGAACCGGCGAGGGCGCGGAAAATTTCGCGGCGGCGGGTAATGGTGGGGATCGCGGCGCGAATTTTTGGGCGGATTTCGTGCAAGACCTGGGCGAGATGGACCCATTGATCGGTAACGACGCCGGCCAGGACGTCGCGGAGGGCGGCGGCCAAGGCCGGAGAGCCGGAGGCGGAAACGGCGACGGTGATGTGGCCGGCGCGGAAGAGGGCGGGGGTGGAGAAGTCGCCGGGCTCCTCGTCATCGGAGTCGGCGCGGTTGACGAGAATTCCCAGGCGATGAGCCTCGGCGACGACGGCGTCGTTGATCTGGGAGGAATCGGTGGCGGCGAAGGCCAGGGCCGCGCCGCTGAGGTGCTGAGGATCGAATGAGCCGACGGTTTTTTCGACCTGCTGGGGGAAATCTCGGACGAATTTGGGGGCGATGGCGCGGACTTGGGTGGCCCCGGCGGCCAAAAGGCTGGAGGCTTTTCGCGCGGCGACCGCCCCACCGCCGACGATAACGACCGGGCGGTTTGAGACGTCCAGAAACAGGGGGTAGGCGTGGTTCACGGCTGTTGATGATTCTATAGGCGGATGGGGGCAGGTGCGAATGCCTGGAGGCCACTGATCGGTTTGTTTTCGCCTATGCGGTCGTTTCGGCAAATGGTGCGGCGGCGATCTGATGACGATCCTCAAATACGATGTAGCCGGGGCGGGTTGTGGTCAGCATGGTCGTTGGGATTCCGTTTTCATTGAGGATGCGACAGATCATCCGCATGCGAGAAATATGGGGCTTAGCGGAGTCCTTAAACCAGCTAATAGCTTCGGATCGAGCGTCCCTTTTGCGGCTGCGCGCAAAGCGATTTGGGGGATTCAAGTGTTTATTGAACCAATCGACTAGCGCGCGCAAGTCCTTGTAGTCCTCAATTGAGAGCTTTTTTGATCTTAGAAGATTCAGCGCGGCATGGATGACGCCCAAACGTTTGTGGGATTCCTTATGAAGGGAAGATGTCACAAATCGGACAAACATGCGGCAGGTTATATCCTCCCGGGCGCAACGTGTTGCAGTATTGGATCAAAGGTACTGATTCCAAAAGAGTTGCAACGCGTTTGCCGCAGGATCGACGTAGGCGGGAATGTCGTTGGGGCAGGCGTTGGACATCTCTGCCGCAACGATTCGCTCAAAGAATTGCAGAAAACATGCAACGGCTCGCCGCTGTTGAAGGGAGAAAAGCTCAAAGAATTCAGGATGATTGCACACGGCGATTGTCGTGTCGTCGGCGGCTGTTGAGGAAGTTTTCACATTTTCCAGGGTCTGAATCATGTAGCGGGGAAAATAAAATCGGAAACCCTGGGGACCCACGTAATAGAGCGCATTGTAAAAGCGATTGACCTTTTCAGCGGAGATGTCCTGCCATCGCGTTTCATTGTCTTTTACTCGCGCGGCTGCAACGAGATTATCGTCCAAGAAATCGTCGATGGCATCGGCTTGGTGGAGAGAGAAACCATTCCCCAGGACAACGTCCGCGAATACTGTGTGGATGTCTGCGATGAGTTGAAGCCGTTGTTCTTCGGAGGGTGCGTGCATGGGATGCTCCATTAAATCAGACGCGGGCAGGAGCAAAAGTTTCAGGGAAAATAGATGGGGCTGTGGGGAAAAGTCTTGAAAAATTGCGGTTTGGCCCCTCACCCTGAACCTCTCCCCACGCGTACGTGGGGAGAGGGGATAAGAGGGGGCAATTGTTGACGTGTTCGGTTGAGGCGATACAACAAAGCCCCAATTTCGAGGAGACGCATGAATCCTTACGGGCATTTTGATGATGCGGCACGGGAATATGTCATTACGCGGCCGGATACGCCGCTGCCTTGGATCAATTATCTGGGGTGCGAGGATTTCTACGGGATCATCTCGAATACGGCGGGCGGGTATTGTTTTTATCGGGATGCACGGCTGCGGAGGCTGACGCGGTATCGGTACAACAATGTGCCGCTGGATAGCAATGGGCGGTACATCTATGTGAAGGATGGCAACACAATCTGGAACCCGGGGTGGAAGCCGACGCGGACGGAGCTGGATCAATATGAGTGCCGGCATGGAATGGGGTATTCGCGGATCACGGGGAAAAAAAATGGGATTGAGGTGTCGGTGCGTTATTTCGTGCCGATGGGGAGGAATCTGGAAGCATGGGACGTGCGGGTGGTGAACCATTCGCCGGAGAATCGGGAGATCAGTTTGTTTGGGTTTCTCGAGTGGTGTTTATGGGAAGCCCAGGAGGATATGACAAATTTTCAGCGGAACTTTTCGACCGGGCAGGTGGAGGTTGAGAAGAACGCGATCTTTCATGTGACGGAGTATCGGGAGAGACGGAATCATTTCGGGTATTTCGGGTTGTTCGGAGCGGAGGAGAGCGGGTTTGAGACGTCGCGGGATAAATTTGTGGGGATTCATGATGGGTTGGATCGGCCGCGCGCGGTGGCGGCGGGGAAATGCGAGAACACGGTGACGCTGGGGTGGGCGCTGGTCGGGGCGCATCAGATCGATTTGAAGCTTGCTCCCGGGGAGACCAAGCGGCTGCATTTCCTGCTGGGATATTGCGAGAATCCGAAGAACAAAAAGTTTGAGAAGCCGGGAGTGGTGAACAAAGCGCCATTTAGAGAAGTTGCCAAAGCGCTGGGGACAGCGGGGCAGGTGGATGAGGCGTTTGATGAATTGAAGGGGTATTGGACAAAGTTGCTCTCGACGTACAAGGCGAATGTGCCGGATGAAAAGGTCAGCCGGATGGTGAATGTCTGGAACCAGTACCAGTGCATGACGACGCTGAACATGTCGCGGTCGGCGTCGCTGTACGAATCGGGGATCGGGCGCGGAATGGGTTATCGCGATAGCAATCAGGACATGCTTGGGGTTGTGCATCTGGTGCCCAAGCGGGCGCGGGAGAGGATTTTGGATCTATCGGCAACACAGTTGTCGGATGGGACGTGTTACCACCAGTATCAGCCGCTGACGAAGAAGGGGAACTCGATGGCGGGGAGCAATTTCAACGATGACCCGCTCTGGCTGCCGCTGGCGGTGGCGGCGTATATCAACGAGACGGGGGATACATCGATTTTGCGTCAGCGAATCGGGTACGCGGATAAGGGGAATAAAGACCGCGCGACGCTGATGGATCATCTGGAAATCTCGATGGCGTATACGCTGAAGAATCGGGGGCCGCATGGGTTGCCATTGATTGGGCATGCGGATTGGAATGATTGCTTGAATCTGAATTGCTTTTCAGAGGAGCCGGGAGAGAGCTTTCAGCTTGCCGGAGATGTGTCGGGAAAGAAGGCGAGGATTGCGGAGTCGGTGATGATCGCGGGGCTATTCTGCGCGGCATGCGAGCGCATGGCTCAGATTTACGAAGCGGTCAAACAGCCGGCCAAGGCGAAGAAGATGCGCGGCGAGCGGGAGAAGATGCAGAAGGTGATTCTGAAGCATGGATGGGATGGGGAATGGTTCCGGCGGGCTTATGATGCGTTCGGCAAACCGATCGGATCCAAGACGAACAAAGAGGGACGGATTTTTATCGAGAGCCAGGCGTGGGGAGTACTGGGAGGCGTAGGCCTGGAAGATGGCAAGGCAAAGCAGGCGCTGGATTCGGTGCGACAGCATCTGGCAACAAAAAATGGGATTATGCTTCAGCAGCCGGCGTATCAAACGTATCACCTGGAACTGGGGGAGATCAGCTCGTATCCGCCGGGATATAAGGAAAACGCGGGGATTTTCACGCACAACAATACGTGGATTCAGGTGGCCGAGACGATGCTAGGGCACGGGGACGAGGCGATGGGGTATTACCTGAGCATTTGTCCGGCGGCGAAGGAGAGCCAGATCGACACGTACCGGTGCGAGCCGTACGTGTACAGCCAGATGACGGCGGGGAACGACGCGAGGATTCCCGGTGAGGCGAAGAATTCGTGGCTGACGGGGACGGCGTCGTGGTCGTTTGTTTCGATCTCGCAACATATTTTGGGGATTCGGCCCAGTGCCGGGGGGTTGGTGGTGGACCCGTGCATCCCGAGGGCATGGCCGGGGTTTTCGGTACAGAGGATTTTTCGAGGCAAGACGTATTCGATTGAGGTGAGGAATCCGAAGGGCGCCTGTAAAGGGGTGAAGTCGCTGGCGGTGGATGGGAAGAAGGTGGAGGGGAATGTGATTCCGCTAAGGCTGGGTGGCAAGGAAGTGTCTGTTGTGGTGGAATTGGGATGATTAGTTTTTTAGGGTTTCTGTTTGATCTCGCATTTTAGGCCTGATTTTTCGATACAATCCATTGAACAAGGCGCCCGCGACGTTTGCTCGCCAATCGGGCTTGATAGGCGGATCAATATGTGATACTTTTATCACCTATTGAGACCAGTCTTGACATTACGGTTTGGCAGGCGCTGGCGAGCCCGTTTCGGCGGCGGATTTTGGATTTGCTGAGGGAGGGGCCGCGGACCACGGGGGTGATTGGCCAATCGTTTCCGAGGCATTCGCGGTTCGCGGTAATGCAGCATCTGGGCGTGCTGGAGCGGGCGAGACTGGTGCTGACGCGGCGGTCGGGACGGGAGCGATGGAACCATCTGAACGCGGCTCCAGTTCATGAGATCTACAGGCGGTGGGTGCACGATCTGGGGGATCGAGGAGCAAGAATGGCACGGGCATTGAAAACACTGGCTGAAAGGAAAAAATCCGTGGCGGCGAAACTTTCATCGGAACCCGCGGAATCGAATTTGAAGACGTTGGAACTGGAGTTGGAGTATCCGATCGCAGCAACGCCACAGCGGGTGTGGCAGATCATGACGCGGCAGTCGTCGCGGTGGTGGAAGGAGGCGGGATTTTATTCGCGGCCGAATTCAACGCGATTCCACATCGAGCCGGTTGTCGGGGGGCGAATGTGGGAAGAGCTGCGCGGGGGCGGCGGGATCTTGTGGTGGAATATCACGGGATTTGAGCCGGCCAAGTCGCTCACGTTGATTGGCCCCATGGGGTCGGCGACGAAGTTGGCCGTGGAGGAGGTGCGGATCAGGCTCGCGCCGAATGAGAAGGGATGTGTGCTGAGGCTGGAGGACCGATTTCTAGGGCGGATTTCAAATGAGAAGAAACATCTGCAAATTTTCACGGATGGTTGGAATCAGCTTTTTGGATGTTTGAAGAAACTTTGTGAAGAGAAAGTGACAAGAGGCGGGCGATCGAGACGGAAAATATTGAAGCCGAAACGAAAATGAATTCGGGGATTTCCCCTTCTTCCCGCCGAGACAAAGGCGCGCGTCGGATTGCACGGATCACCATGGGATCTGGATATCGCCGGCGGCCAATTTCAAAAGCAGCAGGGCGCAGAGCTGCGCGCGCTCGACGAGGCTGCTGGGGATCATGAATTCATCAGGGCTGTGGATATTTCCGCCGCGCACACCGAGTGAATCGACGTTAGGCAATCCGGCGGCGGCGAGGCGGTTGCCATCCGAGGCGCCGCCACTGGGGCGACGGCCGATCGCCAGGCCCAGATCGCGGCCGCAGGAGATGATGGATTCGAGAAGCCATTCACCCCGTGCGTCGGGGATTTTTGGAGGGGAGCTGAAGGCGCCGTGAATCTGGGCCGAGATGCCGTCGCGGTGATTGAGGTCGGCGAGGATGCGATCGAATTCCGCTTGAATTCGGGATTCGTCGTCGGATTGGGTGGTGCGGACATTGAAACGGCAGATGGCCAAGTCGGGGACGACATTGGCGGGGCCCCCGCCGTCGATGGCGCCAATGTTGATGGTGATGCCGGGCAGCGTTTGATTCAGAGCGTGAAGTTGGAGGGTCAAATCCGCCGCGGCAACAATGGCGCTTCGGCCCCGGTCGAAATCTCGGCCGGCATGGGCGGAGCGACCGCGTATGACGAGCGAGAAATGACCCGAGCCGCGGCGTCGATCGACGATCGCCCCATCGGGCAATGAGGGCTCAAAGAGCAACCCAAGATGATTTCGCCGAGCGGCCGCCACGAGCAGGCCGGCGGAACCGGGGGAGCCGATCTCCTCGTCGGAATTGATGAGAATTTCCCAGCCGATGGCGTGGGCGAGGTCGCTGGTTTCAAATGCTTCGAGGGCGGCGAGCATGACGGCCAGGCCGCCTTTGGCATCACAGACGCCGGGACCGTGAAGACGATCGGCATCGATTAAAGCCACGTCCTGAAACGAATCATCGGCCGCGTAGACGGTATCCATGTGGATGCACAGGAAAACACGAAGGGGAGCCTCTGGCCGTTTGATGATGGAGAGCGCCGGGCCCAAGGGTGTGCGGGTTTCCTGGCCGCGACGATCGATGGAGATCATCTCGGGCAAATGCTCGACGCACATGGCGCCGCCGAGCGATGAAAAGTCATGTTGAAGGCGATGGCAAAGCTTGTGAAGACCGGGAATATTGAACGTGCCGCTATTGATGCGGGACCAGTCTTCGACGAGTTGTCGCAGGCGATCACGCTGGGCGGCGATCCCATCCAGAATATGCGAATAATGCGGCATGACAGGCCTACGGCGCCGTCAGGCGAATGGTGCTGACGCTGTAAGGCGGCAACGTCATGGTCAGATCCTGTGGATCGGTCATCGTGACGCCGGTCGCGCGCTTGGGAGCAGGTCCGCCCGCCCTGGTGAGTTGGAAAAGCTCGGCCTGAGTATAGACCTTGCCATTTTTGATCACGACGGATGCCGAAATGGGTTGATCCGTTTTGTTGATGGCCACGAGGACCATGGCATTGGGATTTTTCGAATCGGTGCTGGCATAAATCGAAGTATCGACGGGGTTGTCGGTCATCGCGTGAACGGAGGTGTCGCCAAACGCGCCATGCTTGCCGTCGAAATTGCGATACATCTCGATGCCGGCGCCGAGGAATGCTTCCTTGCCGTCGTTGGGCCATTCGGATGCGGCGAAGACACCGAATCGGCCGAACGTACCCAGAACGTCGGCTTCGGCGACACCACCGGAAATATCGTCGCCGCCTCCATACTGATATTCCGTAAAGGCGAGCTTGATGCCCGGATCATACTTTTTGATTTTTTCCATGGTGCGGGGAAGCAGATTGATCGCCTTATGCCCCATGGATTGAGTGACCCAACTGTTTTCGATGTATGAAGGGTCCCAGAGGGAGCGAGGCGCATCGAGGCGGGCGCGGACCAAGCCGGGCGTGGCACCGGGATCGACGATTCGCTTGCCGCCGCCCTGGGCTTCGGGATACCAGTGGAGATCGAGCACGTCCACGAGGCGCTTGCCGGCCTTTTTGTCGGCGGCGGCCATTGCCTGAAGGTTGGTTTCCATGACATCGGGGCCGTTGGCATCGGGAGCGTTTTGGAGCGTGACGTAACCGTTCCATCCATAACTGACAAAGCCGAAGACCTGCGTGGATGGCTCGACGTTTTTGATTGCCGTCGCATAGTCGATCGATTTCTGGATCAATTCGGCGTAAGTGACGTGATCCGGATGAACTTCCTTGTGCGTGTCCTGCCAGAGGTCGGGTTCGTTATCGAGATCGAACCAGATCGGACGATTGGCATCGGTCGCGCCGTAGGGAAATTTGGTTTTCACCCAGTTGACGAATTCATCTTGATAAACCACGGGCGCTTTGGGATCGGGGGTAAGGGTGAAGGGAGCGTTCTTAGCGGGAACGGTTTTGTGAAATCGGGTCTGGAGATAATTGGGCCCGCTGTTGCGAACGTCGCCATCGCCTTTCTTGTCGGCCGAGACGAAGCCGGCCATCGGGACTGTCAGGACGATGCCGGCGTTGTGATCAGCAGCGGCCTTGATGCCAGGGATCAGCGATCCGCCGGGAACTTCACCGCCGCCCATGAAGTTGTCGTTCTGGAAATGCCAATCGTTGCCGGCGTTGGAGGCGTTGGTGACCCAGTTGTAAGCCGTCAAACGGTTGCCGCCGGAGCGAGTGAAGGTGCAATTGGAGAAGGGCCCTTCCAACTGGCGATTGGTGCCGTAGATGAAGCGCGAAATCGGCGCGACATCATCGCCGGCATCAACGGAAAAGTGGACCGATTCCGCGGCGGCGGCACTGGAGATTGCGGCAAGGACAACAATAAAAAATGAAGAAAGGGCGCCGGCGGTTGGTTTGGATCGCATTAATTTACGGTAGTCAAAACCGGCTAAATCCGCAAATAAATCGGGGAAATGAAGCCGGTTGGAACGTTGCCGGGTGAATGTCAGGCTTTCAAGGCTTCATCGATGGAATGAGCAAAGGAGAAGAGCGTCTGCAATCGGGCCCGCATCAAGGTTTCCATGACTTGGGGCTGCGTCGCAGCCAAGAGCATCATGCCGCCCGCCCGTTTTACCGCGTGGTGGGCCGCCACCAACTGCCCCATGACCAAACTCGAGATGAAGGACAAGTTAGAGAGGTCCAGGATCAATAAACCGGGCCGCTGAGCGCATACCCGCGTCAATTCACGTTCGAGTTGCGGACCTGTGGTGACTCCGGCGTCGCCGATGAGGCCGACGATCAGCGCATTGCCACGAGCTTGCTCGGTGATTTGTAACTCGGACATGGTGATCCCGATCCCTTCTTGGCTGCGGATTAAGCGACAGGAGCATCCGCGGCATTTTCCGCCGCCGGCCGATCTTTGAAAGCCGGCCTGGCGCGTAATCCGAGCAAATCCATCAGAGCCGCATCGGCGTCGTATTTGGGCGACGGCACCGCGAGCGTCAACATCTGCCCGTTGTCGCTGGAGAAAATTGAATTGGCCCCGGCGAGAAAACAGAGCGCCTGATCGCTCACGGAAAGCTTGGCCCGTCCGGCCGAGAGCCGCACGACTGAGGCCGGCATCAGCAGCCGCGCCAGCGCGATCATCCGCACCGCCTCCCAAATCGGCAGATCAGGCTGATTCTCCAGCGGCGTGCCGGGCACTTTCGCCAGAATGTTGATCGGCACCGATTCCGGGTGCGGATTCATCGTCGCCAGCGTGTGGAGCATTGAGACACGGTCTTTGGCCGATTCGCCCAGCCCGATGATGCCCCCCGAGCAGACAGTGACGCCGGTCTTGCGCACCTGTCCGATGGTGTTGATCCGGTCGGCAAATTTCCGCGTCGTGATGATCGTTTCGTAAAACTCCCGGGAGGTGTCAATGTTGTGGTTGTAGGCATAGAGACCTGCCTCTTCGAGCCGGCGGGCCTGATCTTCGGTAAGCATGCCCAGGGTGCAGCAGACTTCGAGCCCCATGTCGGTGATCGCACGGACCATTCCCAGGACGTGCTCGAATTGCTGGTTGTCCTTGACCTGCCGCCATGCCGCGCCCAGGCAGACCCGGCTCACGCCGGATTCCTTGGCTTGTCGAGAAATTTCCATTGCCTCGTCCCGGCTCATCAATCCGCTGGCGGCGATGCCCGTGTCGTACCGAGAGGATTGCGAACAATATGCGCAGTCCTCAGGGCAGGCGCCGGTTTTGATCGAAATCAGCTTGCAGACCTGGAGCTCGCCGGGGTCATGAAAACGGCGATGTACCGCCGCCGCCTGGAATACCAGCTCAAGCAGGCCTGTTTCGTAAAGGCGTTGAATTTCGTCGACAGTCCAATCGTGGCGGATCGTAAAAGACATGATTTTCCGAATTATTTCATAGCGTCTGAAATCGGCCGAATGACGCGCGGCGTCAAGGCTCGAGTGTTCTGATCGTACGTCAAGACGGCAAGAATCCCAGTGCGGTTGTCCAGAACATAGAGTCCTTCGCCGCCACCCTGAATCCGCGCCGTTACGATCTGGTAGTCACGCGTTGAAACAACTTGATCGGCCCGAGTTGGCGTCGCAAAATTCGCAATCATCAGCGCCACCGCGGAGATCGTCAGGATGCAGATCATGATCAGTTTGCGTTGCATGTTGGCCTCTCGATTCAATGTCCAGTATTCCCAATACTCAACTCCATCCACCGCATCTATCGCCCGACCGGTCCGTTGCCCTGCGCGGCAGCAGCACCGGTGGGAGCGCTGGATGACTTGAGCAGCCCCAGCAAGTTGATCGGCGGCATCGTATCCAGGTTGTGGTTGATGTCGTCGTAACTGATGGCTCCAAGTTTACCCGACGTCGTATCCAGCACGTACACGACTTCAGCGGGCGCGATCGATACCTCGCCGGGAATCAGAATGTAATCGTCGGCCCGCCCGATATCCGCGCGAGCGGAGTTGGTACGATTGCCGAAGATCAACATTCCCAGCAGCACCGCGTTGAGCACTATCAAGCACCACAAGACCGTCGATTTCATGGAGCCTCCACTGGTTGTATTTGCGTGCGAAGGGCCAAGCCCGATCCGCATGGAAACCCGAAAAAAAACAAACGCCTTATCCAAAAACACCCCAAACAAAAACACTCCGCCTGGGATT
>CAZCKE010000029.1:0-17960 GCA_964499005.1 uncultured Tepidisphaeraceae bacterium | reverse complement strand
ATCTGATCGCAAAACTCGACGAGGGATAGTGGCTGCGGAGGGGGATTGGCCATATAATAATGGCTGTCCGCTGACGTTATATCTACGAGGAACGTTCATGCACATTCCGCTTGCCAATCTGTTTGGAATGGACCCGATGAATTGGGCGTTTATCGCCCTGTGCGCGCTGCTGCTATTTGGGAAGCGATTGCCGGAAGTCGGCCGAAGCCTGGGGAAGGGAATTATCGAATTCAAGAAAGGCCTCGCGGGGGTCGGGGAAGAAATCCAGCAGGCCGGGGCGCAAAAGACAGAGGACAAGCCAGTCGCGTTGCCGCCGGGCTCGAAGTTTGATCCCTATACCGGAAAACCGATTGGGCAGGAGCCTATGCGGTTTGATCCGTACACGGGCAAGCCGTTGAACGAACAAACCATTGGCTCTCAAGGTTCATCAACGTCGAACACGTAAAATTGGAGGTTGTGTTATGCGCCGCTCCAGCTTTGCCGCGTTTATCGCCGCTACGTTGATTCTTGTTCCCATCCTGCAAACCAATGCCGCTGAGAAGCAATATGCCCGGGCATCGCTGGAGCAGCGTTTGCCAGAGGCCAAGCTGACCAATGTGGCGCTGTCCGACGCGCTGCAGTTTTTGCGCGATGTCAGCGGGGCGAACATCAATGTGGATTGGAAAGCGCTGGAAGCGATCAACGTGGGTAAAGACACGATGGTGAATCTCAACCTGCGCGACGTGCGGGTGGCCAAAGTGTTGAGCTTAGTGCTTACGGAAGCGGCGCCGGGCAATCTATTGACGTATTACATCGACGGCAACGTCATCGAAGTGACGACGCGGGAGATTTCCGATAAGCAATTGATTGTAGTCGTTTACTATGTGGCCGACCTGATCAACGGCTCGCAGCCGTTCAATACGTCGGGAGGGCTGCAATTGCAGGGTGGAGGCCAGATCACTGGCGGCGGCGGCTCCGGTGGGGGCGGCGGAGGAGGCGGTGGTGGCGGGTCGAGCAGCATCTTCGGTAATAGCGGCGGTGGCGGCGGCAACAACAACAACGCCGGCGGGCCCAATGGCGGCAATAACGGGCAGGCCGAGGCCCAGAAGCTCATTGACCTGATCGAGCGCATCATCCGCCCGGAAATCTGGCGCGATAATGGCGGCCCGGCGACGATCGAATATTACAACGGCAATTTGATTGTCTCCGCCCCGCGCTCCGTCCAGGAAGCAATTGGCGGATAAAGCATTAGTGGTTAGTGATTAGTGATTGGCGGTTAGCGGAATACCGCAGCTACTCTCCGCATTCATGAACCGCTCCTGTCCCTCATGTCCCACGAATTAGCGATCATCGGGGCCGGCATCATGGCCGAGGCGATCACGCGCGGCGTGCTGGGGGCCGGCGTGCTTCGAGCGGAGCAGGTCATTGCGGCGGATATCTCGGCCGAGCGCCGGGCGATGTTTCAATCGGAGCTGGGGATTCATGCGGTGGAGGATGGGGCGACGGCCGCCAAAGACGCGCGAATCGTTCTGCTGAGCGTGAAGCCTTACCAGATGGAATCGGTGCTGGCGAAGCTGGGGGGCGCGATGCGCGAGGACGCGCTGGTGGTATCGGTGGCGCCGGGGATCAGCACGGCTTCGATCCGGAATCATCTGGGGCACGGAAAGGCGTGGCGTGTGATTCGCACGATGCCGAACACGCCGATGCTCGTGGGAGCGGGAATGGTGGCGATCGCGCCGGGGCCGGGAGTTACAGCGCAGGACCTGGAGGCGATCACGCGGATTTTCCAGTCATCGGCAAAAGTGATTCAGACGAGCGAAGAGAAGATGGATGCCGTGACGGCTGTGAGCGGGTCGGGGCCGGCATATTTTTTCTTTTTGACCGAGCAGATGATTCACGCGGGGATCGAACTGGGGTTGACCGCGGAGGAGGCGAGGGCGCTGGCAATTCAAACGGCCGTTGGGGCGGCAAAGATGATGGAGAAGAGCACGGATCATCCGGCCGAGCATCGACGCCGAGTCACCACGCCTAATGGCACCACGCACGCGGCGATCACGCATATGGAATCCAATCAGTGGCCGCAGATCACGGTGGATGCATTGAAGGCGGCCGCCCGGCGCAGCAAGGAATTGGGAAAGTAAACGATTCAATTTTGCCCCCGCCGTCGGCGCTTCGCCACTCCCAAATCACACGTTCAATAATTGGATTTCAAAAAAGCAAACCGCAATTTCCCTCGCGTAAGTTACGCATCTTGCTGGGGTTGCGGAATCGCCAAAGTGCCTCCATTTTGCGGCCGATAACGGAAAATAATATGACTAATCCAATTGGCAATCCGTTGAAGACTGAGGCCGCCAAGAGTTTTGGGCTGCTTTTGCTGCGCATTCCTCTTGGGGCGACGTTTCTGTTGTACGGGTATGAGAAGCTGTTTCGGCTGGGGGTGGGAAATTTCGTCCACGACTCGGCCCAGTGGATTCCGACATACATACCGCCGTACGTGGGGCAAACATACCTCTACGCGTTGCCGTTCGCCGAGATCGCGATCGGCGCGTTGCTGATCGCGGGATTGTTCGCGCGATTCAGCGCGTTTGTCGCGGCGCTGATGCTCGTGAGCTTCACGATCGCCGTCAGCGGGCTGTTCACCGGCGGAGACTATCTCCACGTAAATCCCAACGTCGCTTACCTGGGGATGGCTCTGCTGCTGATCACGGCCGGCGCCGGGACGATCAGCCTGGATCGCACGGTGCTCAAGACTAAGAGCTGAGCGGGATCGGCAACTCACGCGAAACTTGCAGCCGTTAGTTCACGCAGCCGCGAGTGTTTAACTGGCGCGAACGCGGCGGCCTTCTGTGTGCAGTCGTCCCGAGGCGAAGAGCCGGATCGCCTCGGGATAGGCGATTTTTTCTTCCTCGAATACACGCCGGGCCAACAGGTCCGGCGTGTCGCTTTCCAGGACGGGGCAGGCGCGCTGGAGGATGATCGGGCCGGTGTCGTAGGTCTGGTCGACGAAGTGGACGGTGCAGCCGCTGATCTTGCATCCGGCGGCGAGAACGGCTTCGTGGACATGAAGGCCGTACATGCCTTTGCCGCCGAAGCTGGGGAGCAATGCGGGGTGGATGTTCATCATTTTGCCGGAAAAGTCAGAGGGAATATCCAGCAAAGACAACCAGCCGGCCAGGCAGATCAACTCGGCGCCGGATTTTCGGCAATGCTCGAAGACAACGCGGCTGAAATCGGCGACGGAGCCGAATTTGCGGCGCTCAACCAGTTCGCATCGCAGTCCGGCGGCTTTGGCCTTGTCGACCCCGGCGATGCCGGGACGGGAGACAATCACCACGCCGATGCAGGCGTCGAGGGAGCCGTCGGCGATACGATCGATCAGGTTTTGCAGGGTGGTGCCTGAGCCGCTGATGAGGACTGCCAGTTGGATGGGATTCTTGGGCATGGATGAAAGGTTAAGCCTCTCATTTGTTGGCGGCTGATCGAACGGCCGCGGCGTCACGAGCGCACAAATCCGGATATTCGGCATCCTGACCCACATCCGGCCGGCGCTTCCAGCTTCGGGCACAGGCTTTGTACGTTTGGCGGCGATCGACCACTTGCACGGTCACCCCACCGACATTGACCGGCGCATCGGCGAAGCTGTGGAAGCCGGCGCCGGCCATGTCTTCCAAGTCCTGAGCATATGCCTCCAGCTTGCGCCGCGCGTTTGGATCGCTGACTTGATAGATCACCTCCGCGTCGAGAGCCTTGTTGAGGCCCACGGATTTCTTCAGGGCGTCCAGTTGAGCCAGGGCCTGATTGCGAAGCTCCATCAGCATGGCCCATTCCGCCTTTTGTTCGGGAGAAGGCGAAGAATTTGACGCCTCAGGCAGATGCATAAGATGAACGGAAGCTATCGAGGATTGGTCGCCCGATTTGTTGGGCAAGTGTTCCCAAGCTTCATCGGCGGTGAAAACAAGCATGGGGGCCAGTAGCGGGATCAGCGTGCAGGCCATTTGGTGCATGACGGTCTGGCAGCGGCGGCGCAAAGGCGAATCGGGGGATTCGCAATAGAGGCGGTCCTTCATCGCGTTGCCGTAGACGGCACTGATCTGCACGGCGCAGAAATCGTGCAGCAGGCGGAAGGCGCGATGGAATTGATAGGCATCGTAAGCGGCGGTGGTGTCGCGGACGAGTTGATCGAGTTCGGCCAGGGCCCAACCGTCGAGGCTGTTGGGAGGTACGGCCGTCGAGTGGTGTTTGGCCTCGAAGTCGTAAAGGTTGCTCAGCAGATACCGCAGCGTGTTACGGATTTTGCGGTATTTGTCGCCGAATTCCTTGATGACCCGGGGCGACGTGGGGATGTCGTTTTCGTAATCGACCGAGCAGCACCAGAGGCGCAACAGATCGGCGCCGTGCATTTCGATTTCCTTGGTGGCGGTGACGTATTCCTTGTCGCTCTTGGAGACCTTGGTGCCGTCGGGTTTGACGACGAAGCCGTGAGTTACGACCTGCTTGAACGGGGGCTTTCCAGTGGCGCCCAGACTGGCCAGCAATGAGAGTTGGAACCAGAGGCGGTGCTGGTCGGCGCCTTCGAGGTACATCTCGCAGGGGAAATCCAGCTTGGAATTTCCGTAGAGGACGGCGTGCCAGGAGGTGCCGCTGTCGAAGCCGACATCGAAAGTATCCTGCTCCTTGCGCAGATCGGAGGGATCGAAACCGGGCGGATAGCGGAAATCGCTGCCAAGCAATTCGGCCGGCGACAGCGAATACCACGCGTCGCTGCCGTGCTCCAGGAAGCGTTTGGCCACCGCGCGGACGGATTGGGGCGTAAGCAGAGCTTCGCCCTTGGAGTTGTAGAAGACGGGGATCGGCAGTCCCCAGAACCGCTGGCGCGAGATGCTCCAATCGGGGCGGCTCTCGAGCATTCCCCGCATGCGGCGCGAGCCCCACTCGGGGATGAATTCCACTGGGCCAGAGATGGCATCCATCGCGCGCTGCCGAAGTGTGCGCGGCGATGCGCCTTTTTCGCCGGAGGCGACATACGGCTTGTCGACGGCGATGAACCATTGCTCAGCAGCGCGCTGGATCACCGGCGTTTTGCTGCGCCAATCGTGCGGGTAACTATGGCGGATCGTGTGCTGATCGAAGAGCACATCGGCATCCCTCAATTTCTGGATCACCAGCGGATTGGCTTCCCAGACGGTTTTGCCACGAAGCCATTCGGGGGCGGTGTCGTCGAAGCGGCCGTTGCCCTGTACGGGGCAGTAGGCGGGAAGATTGTTGGCCTGTCCGGTGGCGTAGTCCTCGACGCCGTGGCCGGGGGCGGTGTGGACCAAGCCGGTGCCGTCGGTAGTGGTCACATACATCGCGGGGAGAAGTTTGCCGGTGCGCTGGATGAAGGGGTGGGAGTATTGGAGGCCGGCTTCGACGAGCTGCGCGCCGGAAGCGACCTTGCCGACGACCTGATGATTTTCGACGCCTTTGCGGTCTTTGAAGACGCGTTCGAGAAGTTCGGGCAATACGACGCCGAGGCGTTCACGCCCGCCGCGGGAATAGCGGACGATGACGTATTCGTGCTCGGGATGAACGGCGATGGCCAAGTTTGCCGGAAGCGTCCAAGGCGTCGTTGTCCAGATGATGAACGACAGAGGCAAATCTTCGGAGACGCTGAAAAGCTCCCGGACGCGCTGGGGTTCGGTAGCAGCAAATTCGACATAGATGCTGGGGTCTTCGACTTCCTGATATTCCAATTCGTGCTCGGCGAGAGCCGTTTGATTGGAGACCGACCATGGCACCGGGCGGAGCTTTTTGAAGACCAGGCCTGATTCGACGAATTTCGCGAAGACTTCGAGTTGCGATGCCTCATAGTGCGGCGACATCGTCACATAAGGGTCGTGCCAATCGCCGAGCACGCCGAGGCGCTTGAGCTGAGTGCGCTGGATGTCGATATATTTTTGCGCGTAGTCATGGCAGAGCTTGCGCACCTGCTCGGGGGCCATCTGGCGAATTTTCGGGCCCAATTCCTGCTGGATTTTGTGCTCGATGGGCAGGCCGTGGCAGTCCCAGCCGGGGACGTACGGAGAGCAGTACCCCTGCATCGTGCGGAAGCGGATGACGACGTCCTTGAGAACATGGTTGATCACGTGCCCGATGTGAATATCCCCATTGGCAAACGGCGGCCCATCGTGAAGGACCCATTTGCCCTTGGGGCTGTGCGAGCGGGCGACCATGATTTTTTCATATAGATGGATTTGCCCCCACATCGCCAGGCGGCCCGGCTCGTTTTGGACAAGCTTGGCTTCCATCGCAAAGGTCGTCTGCGGGAGATTCAGGGTCGTTTTGTAATTCTTTTTTTCTTCCGCTTGCGTGGTCATGGGCGTCTCAAAGTTGGGGCCAGTGTAGCAAAGAGGCAAACAAAAAACCCTGCCGGAAGGGCAGGGCTTGCTATCGGTTTGGATGAAGCATCGGCCCTACCCGTGTTGCCGGGAGATAATCATTATTCGGTCGATGATGATGGCGCTGCGGACCATTGTGCTGGGATTTTATCGGGATTTTCGCCCCGGTCAATGAAGCCCAATTGGATATTCCGCCATTTCCCGCCGATAAATCGCCGCATCACGTAGATGCCCAGGATCATTCCATAAAGACAGGCGACCATCCACGGCCCCGCCAAACCCAATTGCGGCACATACAGCGCCGTCAGATATCCGCCTCCCACCATGATCGACCAGCAGAGGAAGGCCATTACAACCGTCGGCACCAGCGTGTCCCCCGCTCCGCGCAACGCGCCGGTGTAAATGATGTACATCGCGTCGAACAGCTCATAGACCGCGGCGACCGTCAGGTACAACTCCCCCACCCGCGCGATTTGGGGACGCGTCGTAAAAACGCCGATCAGCGAATGGCGCGCGACGACAAAGATTGTGCAGCAGATCACCATGTAAACCGTGGTGAGGCCAAATGCCAGATGCGCCCGCCGCGCCGCGACATCGGGCAGGCCGCGCCCGATGTACCGCCCCACCAGCGCGGTGACGGCCGCCTGGAAGCCGACGGCGGGCATGAAACTGACGACGATGTAGCGGAAGGTGAAGGTATTGGCGGCCATGGAGTCGGGGCCCAGCACGCCCATGACGCCGTTGGAAAAGACGGACCAGGCGAGGATGTCGCTGAGCCATTGAAGTCCCGAGGGGGCGCCGACTTTGATCAGGGCCCATGCTTGCGACAACCGCAGCATTGCATCGCGCGCTCCAAACTGGGCCGGGACGCGGGCCGTGAAAAAGATCAGCGTCAGAAATTCGCAGCAGACGCCGATGTTCTGCGCCCAGGCCGCCCCCGCAATCCCGAAGGATCGAAATCCCAAATGCCCCAGCACAATTGCCCAGGCGCAGACGGCGTTGATACTGACGCCGATGATCGCGGAGATCAGAATGCAATTGGGGCGGTCGATGCCGAGCAAGAATTGCCCGACCGCGGTCGCCATCAGCTTGATCGCGGAGGTCAGCAGCACGATCCGCCAATAGGTCGCCTCCATCGCCACCTGGTCTAACGGGTGATGAAACGCCCTGAAAATGGGCGCCCCCGCCGGGCAAAGCAGCAGCAACATCACCCCATATCCGAGTCCGATCCAGACCCCCTGCCACATGTATTGCCCGCATTGATTGAATTGGCCTCGGCCAAAATTCTGGCTCACCAGCGCATTGACCAAGACGAGTGTGCCCACTCCAAACCCGATGAAAGAAAATGCGAGGATGCCGCTGTTGGAGGCAGCGGTCGCGGCCGCTTCGCCGAGGCGGGAGAGCATCCAAGTGTCGATGAACTGCATGACCGTGTAGGAGGCCATCTGCGCCACGGTGGGCAACGCAATGGAGAGCATCTCCACGATGGGCCGGCGCGGTGGGTGGCTAACGGTCATAGGGAACAGTCTAGGCGGAAAAGAGACTATGGGCGAAGGGGTTAGGTCAATTCCTAGTCTGTTGCGAGCGCTTCTAACAATTTGCCCAAAGCGGTGTCCTTCCTGTAGCCTCAACCTGGCATATTAAAAGGGAGGTCAAAAATGGGAAGGCATTTCGTGCAACTGCCGCTGGGTCTGTGCGTCTGTCTGGCCGTCGGCAACATTGCGCTGGCTGATCCGAAGGTGGATCAGCAATCGTTGGACCCGACCGGATCGGCCGTGGGATGCTCGATCAGCCCGAACGCGGATCATGTCGCGCTGCTGTGCGCCAAAGGGAGCCGATACAACGTCGTGTTTGATGGGGTCGCGGGCCCCAAAATCGAATCACTAGACAACACGAGCGGCACTTATTTCAATCCGTCGTCGGGCGCCGGATGGGTGGGACAGGTTCCGATTCTTTTCTCGGATGATGGGGCGCACTGGGCGTACTGCTACAAGGATGGAGGCGACACCGTCATCATGCTGGACGGCAAGGAACTGGCGCGTGGACCAATGCAGCCGCAGCTCTTGATGCCGCTGCAATTTTCCAAGGGCGGGAAGCATTTTGCGTGGGCGTACGACAATACAATCAACATGGATGGCAAGCCCGGACCCAAGCCGCGGTATCTGCCGCAGCTTTTTTTCAGCCCGGATGGTTCGCGCTATGCGTATGTCGGGACGGAATTCGGCGGTAACAACCAGTGGGCGGTCGTCGACGGGCGGCAGGTCAATTATTTTGGCGACATCGACCAGTTTGCACCCAACAACCATCTGATCAGCATCTATCGCGATAACAGTACGTCGACGTCGGTTTTCGTGATGGACGGCAAACCGCAGTTCAAGGCATCGGGCATCGGACGCGTCTGGACCTCAGCGGATGGGAAACAGATCGCGATGATGCTGACGCCCAATCAGAATGGCAAACAGGCGTTGAGCGTGAACGGGAAGGTCGTCGCCGGCATTGAAGTCTCCGGGGTCGCGAACGTCTATTTCAGCCCGGATGGAAAACGATATGCGGCGCTCTGCAGCGGTTCGGGCGGGCAATTCATGATCATCGACGGGAAGAAGCAGGACAACTATCAATCGGTCCCCGACCAGGTCAGTGGGGACAATTATCAGCAGATTCAATGGGCTTACCTTGCCAATGGGGACAGCAATTCGCAGCCGAAGATCCCGGCCTTCACGGCGGATTCTTCGAAGTTCATCTACGTCGCCAGTGCCGCCAATCGATACTATCTGATGACCGAAGATGGAGAATACGACGACTACACCGGCAACGCGCTGGGGATGCAGCCGGTGTTGAGCGCCGTCGGTGGACATTATGGATTCATCGGACAAACGAACAACGGGAAGCAGGCGGTCGTGGTCGACGGCAAAGCCCTACCGGTCATGGGCCAATCGGGCGTCGGCGCTCAAACGATCTCGTGCCTGAGCTTCTGCGCGGATGGTTCGCACTTCGCATTTATCAAGGGGTATACGCTATACCTCGACGGCAACCCCGTGCCGGGCGGCATTCAGGGGCAGCGATATATCTTCAGCCCCGACGGCAAGCACATTGCCTACTACAACGGTCAGAGCCTCATGAGCATGGATGGGAAGCTGCTCGAAACGGCGGCGGTATCGCATGGCGGCGCGATCAACCCGATCTTTTCGCCGGACAGTCAGCATCTCTACTGGCTGAAGCCGGATGTCATTCCCAACTCGAAGGACAATACGACGCTTTATGCCGATGGGAAAGCGGTCGCGCATATCAGTTATATCAACATGGGGAACGGGCCTCCGATCACCTATACGGTCTCGCCGCAAGGTGTTTTAACGTTGTTTGCGCGGACCGATGGCACGCTGACGCGGTTCACGGTGACGCCGGACTCAAATATCGACGCGATGCTGGCGGCTGCGAAACCACTGCCGGCGGCCAACTGATGACTGGTTGTTTCGGGCAAGAAAAATAGGACATTAACCACTAACACCGGAATGTATTCGCTGTCTGAGACGACGCCATGTAGAATTAAGGCCATGAAATCCCAAGGGGGCAATTTCACTTCATCTCTCGGAGGTCCATCATGTTTCGATCATTGATCCGTCAACTCTCAGTGGTTTGCCTCATTGCCTGGATGAGCATCAGCCTCGCCGGATGCGGCGACAAAGTCTCGGGTAAATACGTCAGCAACGGCGGCGTGATGACGATCGATTTCGAATCGGGCAAGGCGACCGTCACGATGCAGGGGCTTGGGAGCAGCGACACGCAAACCTGCGATTACACCGTCGATGGAGATACGGTCACGATCAAGAACAAAGATGGTGACATGAAGCTCACGATCATGAAGGACGGGTCGCTTCAGGGTAACGGAGTCACGCTCACCAAGTCCGCGAGTTGAGCGCTCAAGTCGAAATATGACTGAACAATGGAATTGGAAGGGCGTGCCATGCGAGTAACTTTGACCGCAATGGTTCTATTCATCGGCCTGACGGCGCCGCTTGCCTGCGCCGATTCGACGTCATCCCAGGTGACGATCGTGAAGACGCCAGTGAGCGTGGAGACGCGGATTTTTGATCCAAAAAAGCCGCCGCCGGACATGCCTCCGTTCACGCCGCCGGAAACCGCCGAATGCGATTCCAACTTTCTCTCCGATGCATCGGTTGCCTGCCAGGCTCGTCAGACCGGGCCGGCCAAGGGAGAGCTCATCGTCACACAGATCAAAGTCACCATTCAGCTCAACATCGTCATCTGGCTGCCCACCAATAAATTCCAGAAGCTGGAAGATCACGAGAACGGCCACCGCCAGATCTCCGAAACGTATTACAAATACGCCGACGGCATCGCCCGCCGCATCGCCGAGCCCTATATTGGCAAGCACTACGACATCAGCGGCTCGGATATCCGCAAAGCCATGAGCGCGCAGCTTCAGAAAATCGGGACCGACATCACGGATGAATACAACCGCCAGATCCCCGTCGAGACGACTCAATTGCGATACGACGCGATCAACCAGCACGGCGTCAACGATGTCCCCGTAGCCGATGCCATCGCGCAAGCGATGAAGGAAACATTCCCGAATTATCCAGACCCGACAACGCAGCCGGCAAATCCATGATCATTCTTTAATCGCAAATGAGTCGATCGCCTGCCGATAGACTTTTCGCGCATCTGCTTCCAGCGATTTTTCATAACCGCAGGAGGCGATGAACGCTTTTTGTTTGCCGGTGAAATAACCGGCCTCAAAGACAAACCGTAGCCCGTTGAGTTTTCCCTGGACGATGGTTCCCTTGCCGCCGCGGCCATCGAACATGTCACTTGCGCCGTCGACCGGGTCCTGAAGTTTGGAGCGATAATACCCCAGCGCCTTGCCCAGCGCACTGTCGGCGGTGCTCTTGTCGTCGATCACCAGAAAGATCAGCGTGGCTCCGTCGGGGAGGTTCACGGCCGTATAGTGATCCTTATCAATGTCGGCATCCGGAGGATCGACGGTACTGCCGGGGGGCACAGTTACTTTAAAATCCGCTCGCTCGATGGCCACGGGCGCCGATGGAGGCTGCGGCATTTCGACGGAAAAGATCGGCGGGTTGAGCTTGGGCAACGTCAGGTCCGCTGGCAAATCGGGCAGGATTGCATGCAGCTTGCCGCCGAGCTTTTCGATGCCGATGCTGTCGACGAATTTCCAGGTGTGTCCGCCGTCCTGGGAAAAGCCAAGTAAATACGAATCGCTCTGAAGCCAGCCGCCGGGGATCTGGGTCGTGACAGATTCGGGCACGATCGCGAATTGTTCGGAATCAGACTGCTTAATCTCGCTGACTTCCCCGACATCGACGGAATGAATCGTGACATTTTGCGATTTCATCTCCAGGGCCCAGTCTTGCAGTGTCTTGAGGGCCGCGTCTTTTCCGCCATCGACGTCGATGATTTTGGGATTCGTGCCGGCAATCACCGAATCAAAGTCGCTCCTGACGATCGCCTGCGCAAAAACATTCGCTTGCTGCTTGGCCACGTCCTTCATTTCCGATTCGCTCGGAGGCGCATCGGCGGCGCCCAGACTCAACAGGAACGCGGCAGTGAAAAAGGCCGTCTTGATCGACTTTCGCGATATGAACATTCTCATAAATTCTCCGGCCAAGCCCGCCCCCATCGGCGCAACCGCCGCCAGCGATTGGAAATAATAATCTGGCCAATCAACATCTCCCAGCGGTAGAACTATTGGAAATACCATCAAACTTGCAATCTCTTTTGAGCTGGACTTGGGATGACGGTCACGATGGCCCCTCCGAAGTGACTTTCCAGCTTACGCCGCCGTCGCTCGCGCCTGCGTCGCCGCCCGGGGAAGCTCCCACATGCGCAGAACGGGACCGCGAAAGATCTTGGCCAGATGTTTGGCCCGGCGTTCGGCCTGGGAGGGGTTGATGTTGGAGAGGACAACGCCGTCGATGCCGCCGCCTTCAAAGGCGCGGTGGGCGGGGGCAATGGGCAGATCGCGATAGATCAGGTCCTCAAACGCAGGGTTCTCATCGGCGATACACCGAAGTTGAAGCCCATTGGAGCGACAGGCGTTGTAGGTCGCCCAGATGTTCTTGCCGAAGTCGGCGATCACTACCCGCCAGACGCTGTTGCGGCGAGCCCACTCGCCGACGAGGTTGGCCTGACGGCGCAGGCCGAAAATGTTTTCCACCGCCTCGGCATCCAACGGCTCGCGGCCACCGAAGGCTTCTTTGGCTCGCCACCCATAGGCTGACAACAGGGCCCTGGCGATCGCTTTTTTGTGGCCGGAGAACCGAGCCAGAGCCGAGTAGCGCAGTTTCCAATCGTCCCAGTAGATTTGACGCAGGTTCGCGGGGAGAAACCGCTGGGCGATGATCAGGTTGTTTCGCAGGTCCATCTGCCGGACCAGTTCTTCATTGCGTCCCGCGGGCGCGGAGCCATCCTCGGTCTGGACTTTGTCGTGCCGGAAAACAAAGTCCTCGCGGCGTTCGACGGCGAAACCCGCCTTCCACATGCGAAAGCTCAGGTCGTACTCCTCGGCCTGGCGGAAGAATTCCTTGCGGAATCCGCCGACGTGATCGAGAACCATCTTGCGCAGGCATGTGGCGCCGCCCATCAGCACGCCGGGCAGCGCGGGGGCTTCGCAGCTTTCGTCGGGGAGAACCACTTTGCCGACCAGGGCTCCGACGTAGGGGCGGGCATCCATATGCTCCAGCGCCGCAACGACGCCGCGGCCGTTTTCAGGATAACTGTCGTCGTCGATGGAAATGATGTACTGACCTTCACAATGCTTGAAGGCGTGATTGCGGGCGTACATCCCTTCGTTGAGGGGATTGGGGATCAGTTTGACATCGGGAAAATCCCGCTCGACCTGCTCGGAGGAGCCGTCGGTGGAGGCGTTGTCGACCACGCAGATTTCCCACTGGTCCTGCGGAAGCGGCGTGACGCGCGGCAGGAGAGCGAGGGTCTGCATGAGCCGCTCGCGGCGATTGTAGGAGATGATGACGTAGCTCAGTCGCATCAATTGCTCCGCGTCGATCCTCGTTCGCTCCGCAGTAGCTGCTCGATTCGCCGGCATGCGCGGTTGAGCCCGGCGGAATAACTGAGCCGGCCTTGCAGATCGCGCCGTTGCGAATCGCCGATGCATCCCCGTAAATTGGCATCGGCCAGAAATCGTTCGACCTTTTGCTGGAGAGTGACCGGGTCGGTGAACGTGACATCCGGCAAATTCGCCAAAGCCGGCGCGTGCGGGACGATCAGACCGGACCGATGCCAATTGCGGGTCATTTGCACGATGTCCGCTTGCTCGCCCATCTCGCGGCAGGCGTGCAGGAGGGATTGAAGCTCCTCGCGTTTATCCGGGGAGACCGCGACCAGAGCTTGTGCCATCGTTTCGGCCTGGCCGGCGTGATCGGCCAGGAAATTGAGCAATCGGGATGGCAGCACGTTGAACGGATGATCGCGCACGAGGAAAAACCCGCCCGCGAAGAGGCCGCTGAGGAGGCGCGGATGCGTGAAGCAGGCGAAAGGCTCAATCTGGAGATTGATTTTGGTGCGGCGGACCATCTCCTCGAGTTCCGGGCCCGGTTTGACGAATCCCATGGCATATTTGGAGAGCACGGGATGACGTTCCCAGCCGCGCCCGAAGAGGCCGAATTTGAGACCGCGGCGCTGGGCCAAGTCCGCGACCCAGATCAAAGCCTGATGGCGGTAAAGATGATTGTTAAGGCGATCCCAGAACAGGTTTACGACGGTATCAACCAGGCGAGGCTCGGCGATTGCCAAGCCGCAGTCGTGCTGGGCAAGCTCGATCTGTTGGCGAATCGCCAGTTGAGTCGCGAGAGATTCTCCGCGCTCGTAGACAGCCAGGATTCGCGCGCAAGCTGTTTGGGCGATCGCCCGCAACTGGGGCGGCGACGACGCGTAAGAGAGGATATCGTCGACGACTTCTTCGGTGGATTTGGACCAGTTGGATGTGTAGGCCAGGTCCAGGCCGTCGCTGACCCATGCCGCAGGACGCTGGGGAATACGGGCAAGGTTTGGCAGGTCGACGATTTGATGGGCAGGGTAGTGGTAATCGCCGATGAATCGGGTTCCCATTCCAGTCAGAATGAAGTCGCGCAGGCCGATCTTGGAGCCGACCTCGGGATTGCACAGATTGGGCAGGTGATCCTGAATCCAGCAAACGAACGGCAGACCGTCGGGAAGAATTCCTTCGTATTCGTGACGGAGATGATCGATGACGAAAACGAGGTCGGGTTTGAATTCGACGATCTCGCGGAGCATCGCTTGTTTCATCCGAGACTGATGGGCAGACGGCTCGATCAGGACGCGCGTCTGCCAGCCGAGTGAGGTAAAACCTTCGGCCGCATCCCGTGTGGAATATTGGAGAACGGTGGTGAATCGGCTGGTGAGCAGAAGGATGCGCGGGGGACGAGACGGTTGGTCGCTGAAGAGATCGGCAAACGTTTCCGCGTCGATCCTGGAATAAATATCGCGGGCTTCGTCGGCGAGGCGTTGGTCGAATTCGACGAGCTTGGCGCCGATTTGCCGCAGAATCGGCTCGATCGCATTGGAATTGGGGCCCTGGCCGACCTGGGCCAGCGGAAAGGGCAAAAACGGATCGGAGAAGAATTCCTTCTCGAATTGCGCGCCCCAATCGGGCCCAATGAACCAGCGAAATCGATGCTGGCGGATAGGGCCTTGTGGCCCGGAATAATCGTGAAGCATTAAGGCGGCCATGACGAGTCGGGCGTCGGATTCGATGACGAAGACGGCTTGCTGGCGTCCGAGCAGGAGAGCAGGCGGGCTGGCGGCCAGGGCGGAAAGAACATAGCCATCGCCGAGGCCGCGAAGGGCAATGGGCTGGCCGGCGGTCCAGGCGGTTTTGATCTCGGAGAGAATTTCGACGGTGGAGAAGATCGGGTCGTTGCCACGCGAGAGGCTGACGGATTGGCCCGAAGGATCGGGCGCCGCTAGAGTCAAAAGGCCGCCCTTGCCGCGCAGGATGGTGATCGAGCGATCCGCAGTGCAGTTTATCAACTCGCGGTAAATCTCCGGACGATGGTGGGCCATTTCTGACAGGTTGCGAGAGAGGCAGAGGCGCGAGGCGCAAGCGGCGTCGGGTCGTTGAATGCTTTCGAATGCCTCGGCGGCTTGTTGCCAGCGGCCTTGGCGAAAATGCACCTCGCCTGCGGCGCGGCGGGATTCCAACGGCAAGGGACGAGGAAGCTGAACCAGCAGACGATCGGCCAGATCGAGATCGCCGGCTTCAACGCTTTGGATGAAAATAGAGATTTCAGAGCCGTGGCTCTGTGAAGCAGCGTCGAGAATGGCCGGCGATGATGAGCTAATGATGCGTCGGGGATTTGCGCGGCCCCATTTGATTTATCGGACGATCGGACCGGTAAAATTGAACCTTCCTCGTGCGTCCGATAATTCTTCATCCCCCCGCCGCCTCTGAGCCGATAGTTCAACGACACTCTATGTCTCCTGCCAAGAAGATCTGCAACCTGGAGCATTTGCTGGCGGTTCGGGCCAAAGCCCGCGCGGCGGGGCGGACGATCGTTCACTGCCACGGGTGCTTTGACATCGTGCATCCCGGGCATATTCAACACCTTCAATTTGCCCGCTCGCTGGGGGATGAGTTGATCGTCTCGGTGAGCGCGGATTCACAGGTGAACAAGGGTGCGGATCGGCCGCTGATCCCGGACGATTTGCGGGCGGCGAGCCTGGCAGCGCTGGAGTGCGTGGATTGGGTGCATGTCAATCCGCATCCGACGGCGGTCGAATTGCTCAGCAAATTGCGGCCGGACATTTACGTCAAGGGGAAGGAATACGAACGAAATTCTGATCCGCGATTTTTGGCGGAGCGAGACGCGGTGCAGAACCACGGCGGGCGCGTTGTGTTTTCCAGCGGCGATGTGGTTTATTCGTCGACGGCGCTGGTGAATTCGATCCAGGATCGTGACGCGTTTCATGATGAGAAGATTATTCGCTTCATCGACCGGTTCGATCTTGCGGGGGCGGCGCTGCAGAGGCACATCGCCCGGTTTGCCGGGCTGAAGATGGTGGTGGTGGGCGATTATATTCTGGATCGCTACCACTTCTGTGACGCGGTGGGAGTGGCCGGCGAGGGGCCGATGATGGCGCTGCGGCAGCTTCAGACGAAAGACTTTGACGGGGGCGCGGCGGTAGTGGCGTTGCATCTGGCGGGGCTGGGAGCGAACGTGACGCTGGTGACATCGCTGGCGGAGGATCAGGGATCCCACGAAACGGCCATGCGTCTAACGGCCATGGGCGTGAAGGTCGAGTCGTCGGGGCATCGCTCGCAGATCGTGACCAAGAGCCGATACGTCGCGGATCAGACCAAGCTGTTCAAAGTCGATCATGGCCCGGTGACGCCGATTGACTCGCAGACAGAGGAGCGCGTGGCCGAGAGCATTCTGGAGGCGGCGGCGGATGCGAGCGGCGTGGTGTTCGCGGATTTTGGATATGGGCTGATCACCGAGTCGCTGCTGGATCGAATCATGCCGCCGCTGCGGCGGATGGCGCCGATCATCACGGCGGACGTGAGCGGGAGACAGAGCAGCCTGCTGCGATTCAAGGGGGTCGATCTATTATGCCCCACGGAGCGCGAAGTGCGCGAGACGCTGCATGATTTTTCAAGCGGGCTGGGGGCTGTAGTGTGGAATCTGCTGGCAGCGACGGAGGCCAGGCAGGCGATCATCACGCTGGGCAAGCAGGGATTAGTGACATTCGCGCGACCGGAGCAATCGGCCGAAGACGCACCGGGGCGATTGGCCAGCGAATATCTGCCGGCTCTGTCGAACCGAGTGGTGGATCCGCTGGGATGTGGGGATGCGCTATTGGCGACGGCGAGCTTAACGCTGGCCGCGGGCGCGCCTTTGGCCGCGGCGGCATATCTGGGCTCAATCGCGGCAGCGATTGAACTGGAGCAGTTGGGCAATCAACCGCTGCGTGCCCAGACGCTCACTGACGCGATTCATCATCGCGGCGGCCGCATGGCACGTCTGGCATCCTAATCCGGAAATCTCCACGATTCTGGCGCTGTCCCGGCGGGAGGAGCTCGCCGAACTGCTGCTCGTTGCCGCTTAACCGTTGAGTCAGCAGTTTGGAAAGCCGCCTCGGTTTCACGATGGGCATCACCCCGGGCGTGCGGCTACTCAGACGGCGTTGCGGTTTTGTGGGGCCGCGGGCGGGGGTCGGTAAAGACGATTGAGGTCAATGGAGCGCCGTACCCGGTGACCTGGACTTCGATCAACGAATGGTCGATGGCATTGCCGCTGCCGGCGCACGCCAACGCGCTCACGTTGAAGGGATTTGATTTGCGCGGAAATGAAATTCCAGGGGTTGCTCGAAGCCGCGCCCGATGCAGTTGTGGTCGTCAACCAAGGCGGGAAAATCGTCCTGGTCAACGCTCAGGTCGAGAAGCTTTTCGGATATCGTCGCGACGAACTCCTCGGAGAGAAAATCGAAAAGCTCGTACCGCACCGCTCACGCGGCAGGCACGCCGGCCATCGCTCCCATTTTTTCGTCGAGCCCCGCGTCAGACCGATGGGAGCCGACCTTGAGTTG
>CAZCKE010000028.1:0-18520 GCA_964499005.1 uncultured Tepidisphaeraceae bacterium | reverse complement strand
GATGGCGCAATATTTTCAGGTGTCGACATTCCGCATGACTGCCGCGCCGGTCGCCTTTTGGATATCCGCCAGAATGCTCCGCACCTGGCTGGTGGCTTGTTTCGACTGCTCGGCGAGGCTTCGCACTTCCTGCGCCACGACGGCAAATCCCTTGCCCTGCTCGCCGGCCTTGGCTGCCTCGATCGAGGCGTTGACCGCCAGAAGGTTGGATTGCGCGGCCAGGTCTTCCACGGATGCCACGATCTGGCCGATCGTCTGGGTTTGCTCGCTGAGACGCACCGTCGTGTCGGCGATGGCCTCCATCTGCGTGCGAATCCGGCTGATTCCGGCGATCGTTTCTTCCGTGGACTTGGCGCCGCTCTGGGAAATCTGACTCATGTTTCGCGCGTTTTCGGAAACCGCCTTGGCCTTCTGGCTGGAGATCTGGGCGGCCTGTCGGACCTCCTCGACGGTGGTGGTTGCCTGGCTGACGGCGGTTGCTGTTTCGACGGCGCCGGCGGCCAGTTGTGTGGTCGAAGTGGAAATCTGGCTGGCCGAGGAACTCAGCACGTTGACGCCATCCCTGATCTGGGAGGTCATGCGCTGAAGGTTTTGCACCATGGCGGAAAACGAATTGCCGAGGATGTCTTTAGGCGATTTCGGCTCAACCTGGACGCGCAGGTCGCCATCGGCAATTTTCCTGGCGACCTGTGACATGCTTCGCATGGATTCGGTCATGAGGGTAAATGTCTGCGACAACACACCCACTTCGTCGCTCCGGCGCGTTTTAGACATTTCGACGTCCAGATCCCCTTTGGACATTTGCTCGGCCGCGCGGGTGATTTCCTTGAGCGGGCCGGAGATGCTGCGGGTCAGAAAAAATCCGGCCAGGCATGAAAAGGCAAACCCACCGAGCGTGCACGCCAGAATCGTCTCTTTGGCATTGCTGACCGTGGCGGCCGCTTCGTCGGATCGCACTTTGAGCAAATCGTGCTCTTCGTCCTTCATCTCAAGGACCTTGGCGCGGATATCGTCCAAGGTTTTCTTGGTTTTGCCGGTGGCCACCCATTGCCGCGCGGCTTCGACGCCCTTGCTCTGCTGAAGATCGATTCCCTCCTTCAGCAAAGCCAGGTGCTGGGCGACCATCGGCTCCAGAATGTCCAGGCGTTGCTGCTGGCGGGGATTGTCGGCCGTTAGCGCGCGGACCTCCTTAATATCCCGCTCCGCGGCGTCAATTCCGCGGCGATACGGGTCCAGATAGCTCTCATCATTAACGATCGCGTAACCGCGTTGTCCGGTCTCGGCATTGAACATGCCCTCGGTGAAACCCGCGAGGTTTTCGAGCACCTGATGCGTGTGGGTCACCCAATCGGCCGTATCGATCAGCTTGTTGATGCTGCGATACGCCGCGATGCCGATGATCAGCAGGATCGCCGATACCAGGCCAAATCCCATTCCGATCTTCAGTCCAACGGTCCATTTCATGATGCCTTCTCCTGTCTGGCTTTGCATTTTCATTTTGACGGGCTAATCAGGCCTCTGTTTCCTGGTCCACGATGAGCTTGGGGTCCGACAGAATTTTGGAAACATCCAGAATCACCACGTGGTCGTCGCTGACGCCTTTGAGATAGGCTGCCCGAATGCCGTTCAGCGTCGGCAGCGAGGATTGCACGGCGGCCAGCGGAATCGAGCGCACGGAGGTGACGGTGTCGGCCAAAATCCCCAGCTCGATCCCGTGAGCATGGACGATGATGATCCGATGCAGGTCGGTAATTCCCTCGTCGGGCAAATCGAAGAATTTTTTGACGTCGATGACGGGAAGAATCTGGCCGCGAACATTGATGATCCCTTGCACAAATGCGGGCGTGCACGGCAGGGGGGTCAATTCTTCCAGCCGCAGCACTTCGCGAACGTAAGCGTGCTCGACGGCATAAATTTCCTTGGCCAGGCCGAATTCGACGACCTCCAGGGTCTGGTCCTCGACTTTTTGCCGGCCGGCCGGCCGAGCCAGGGCGCGAGCACGGGCCTTGAGAATTTCGCCGGCATCGCGGGCGGGAATCGAGGCGGGCGATTGATCCTGTGCGACGCGGGCATTCATTCGACCACCTCCATCTCGCAAAGCTGATCGACGATCTCCCTGAAGCGACCTGCCGTGACGCCTTCCGATTCGGGCAATACCTGATCCAGCGGGTAGGTACTGAGCAATTGGCGTGCGTTTTCGAGGTGCTTTTCGGCGTCGCGCCGTCTTCCGCGGCCTCGGGCGATATTCCCCAACGCAAAGTGAGCCAGCACGAAACCGGGATCGAGATAGAGCGCTCCGCGCAAGGATCGAATCGCTTCGTCGATCAACCCCTGTTCCTGCAAAATCACCGCGCGCAGATAGTGCCCCGACGGATTGAGACGATCCCGTTCAACCCATTGCTGGCAGCAATCGAGGGCCTCGGCGAGCCGTCCTTGGTTGGCAAACATCCGCGCGGCTTGGCGCAGCCGCCCCTCATCTTTTGAACTCGCCGGCAACACTTTTTCCGTTTTCTCAATCTCCACAAGACGTTTGATTGCGGGCGGCTCCGCGATAGGGGACTCCGGCTTGGCAACCCACCGCGCCTCGAGCGGCTCGGCAAATTGCGGGGACGGCAACCGCGGAACGTCCGCACTTTTGCGGTAGTGGATAGTCCCCTTCAGGTTTGCTGCCGCATACGAGGAATTGGAAATCTGCGATAATTCTCCCGCTCCGACGATCAGCCAGCCGCCGTCCATCTGCGCTCGATACAAATTGGCCAGGACCTTCTGGACCTGCGGCGGCGTGAAATACATCAGCACGTTCCGACAGAAAATCACATCCATCGCATTGGTTTCGTTCTCCAGTGACGGATAGAAGTCTTCCACGAGGTTCAACGGCGCAAAACGCACCATGCGTTTGATCTGCGGCAGGATTTCCCAGCGTCCTTCGGAAACCGGCCGGAAATAACTCTCCTGGAATCCGGCGGGGATATCCCGGAAAGACCATCGCCCAAAAACGCCGGCCTTGGCCTTGCGTAGAAATCGTGGATTGATGTCCGTCGCCAGAAGAGTGATATTCCAATCGTCGATGTCCGGAATCACGCGGCGCAAGGCGATGGCGATCGAGTAGGCTTCCTCACCCGTGCAGCAGGCGGCACTCCAAATTCGCAGGCGCTGGTCGTGCCGGCGCCGCGGATCGATCAAGGCCGGGATAATCTGTTCCGTCAGAAGCTCAAAGCTTCTCTTCTCGCGCCAGAAATAAGTTTCTCCCACCGTCAGATGACAGGCCAGAACATCGAGTTGGTTTTGGGTTGCGGGCCCCTGCAGCAATTGACGGGCGCATTCCGCTCCACTGGCGAACCCAAGCTCTTTGGCCGTCGCGGCAATTCCCCGCTGCAATTCGGTCCACCGGGATTCGGGAAAATGCAGGCCCATTCGCTGGGCGACAAAGTCGCTCAGCCGCGGCAGCTCATTGGCGTGGAGGGTTTCACTCATGACCGGCCTCCATTGCCAGGGCGTTTTCCAATTCACGCTCTTCCTCGATGGACAAGAAACGTTCCAGGTCATGAATGAGCGCCAGGCCGTCGTCGAGCTGAATCACTCCGTCGATATGTTCAAGGGGTTGAAGGATGCGCTCGGCGGCGACGACAGCATCGGCCGGGCGCTGCACGATGTCTTTCACCTCATCGACCGCGAGCATGACGGTGCGCCGCGCTGTTCGCGCCACGATAAACTGGTCGTCCATGCCGACCGGGCGGTCGGCAAATCCGAATCGCCCCCGAATGTTCAGCAGCGGCACAACGCTTCCCTGGAGATCGACGGCGCCCAGAACGATCGCCGGAGCATGGGGAAGCGGCGTGGCATCGACAGCGCGGATCACGCGGTCCACCTGGGACAAGCGCAACGCACAAAGCCGATCGTTCAGGCGAAAGACCAGAAGTTGAATCTGCTCGCCCATCGATCTATCCGATACTCCGGCCGCGGCGCCGCACCGCGCGGCGACGTGAAACTGTTGGCTGGATCGGCGCATTTCGCGGCGACATGAAGGCGCGGATTGCATCAATTGTGATGTGCAATGGGCGCTACGCGGCAGGAGAAATTTGAAATGAAGCACTCCCAACCGGGGTCCGCCGAGCCCCGTTGAGGGCAGGCCGCAAGAAGGGGTCTTTCCCCGGCGCGGCGATGAAATTGCGCGACGATGTGACGGCTTTGAAGACTAAACGCATTTATGACGGCGTAAGATGGAAATCCCGACACTCATCGCGCTGAACCTGCCGGTGTGATTTCCCGGGTCGATAACGTGCATACGAACGGACCATTTTTCCCGCCGGCGGATCGCGGAGTTTACCTTATAGGCCATGCCCCGCTTTTGAAGCCGCCGGAGATATTTGAAAATCCCGGCTGGATGGCCAGCCATGCGGCGGCAGGGGGCATGGATGTCGTCCGCGCCGCGGCTTGTTGGCGATGATCACCTCCGTCTCGTAGGATACCGCCGGATTGGCGTGCCGTGAGACGGCTTTAGGAAACGTAGACCGGCCCATGGGCCGGGATGGAGGCTTCATGAGGCGTTTGGGCTTACTGGTAGTGGGCTGCGTGTTGCTCGGCATGATCGGGACCGCGCGGGCCGATGATGCTGAGAAGATTCGCCTGGGGTTCGTCACCAACAACGCGTCGGATTTTTGGACGATCGCCAAAGCGGGGGTTCAAAAAGCGACGGCCGAGTTGGGCGATGTCGAGGTGGATTTCAAGATTCCCGCCGACGGAACCGCCGCCACGCAAAAGCGCATTATCGAAGATCTGCTGGCCCGCGGGGTTCAAGGGATTGCCATTAGCCCCAAAGATCCTGCAAATCAGACGGGCGTGTTGAATCGTGCCGCCGAGCGGTCACTGGTGATTTGCCATGACAGCGATGCTCCCGACAGCAATCGGGCGTTTTACATCGGCACGGACAATACCGCCGCGGGGCGTCAGGCCGGACAGCTCATCAAGGAAGTGTTGCCGCAGGGCGGGAAAATCATGGTCTTTGTCGGGTCGCTTTCGGCGCAGAACGCGCACGACCGCTTGGCCGGAATCAAGGAAACGCTGACCGGGTCGAATATCGAGATCATCGATGTCCGCACGGATGAGACCGATCACGTTCGGGCCAAGGCGAACGTCAAGGACACGATCGTCAAATATCCCGACATTGCGTGCCTGGTGGGGCTCTGGAGCTATAACGGGCCGGCGATCGTCAATGCCCTGAAGGAATCCGGGAAAGCCGGCCAGATCAAGGCCGTTGTCTTCGACGAGGAGCAGGAGACGCTCTCGGGCATCCGCGACGGCGTTGTTTATGCCACCGTCGTCCAGCAGCCTTTTGAGTTCGGCTACCAGTCGATCATCGACATGCACAAATACATCAAGGGAGATCATTCGTTTATGCCGGCGGATAAGCGCATCATCATCCCGACCCGGGCGATCAAGAAGGACAACGTGGATGAATTCAGCCTGCTTCTCAAAAAACTACTGGGCAAATGAGTGGGACGCTCTTGCGGGATGACGCTGTGAACAATGGCCCAGCCGCTTCTTGAGCTCAAATCGATCACCAAACGATTTCCCGGCGTCACGGCGCTGGCGGGAATATCGCTGAGCGTACAGCCCGGTGAAGTACTGGGCCTCATCGGGGAAAATGGCGCGGGCAAAAGCACGTTGATGAAAGTGCTGGGCGGCGTCCATCAGGCCGATGAGGGAGAAATTTATTTTGACGGCAAGCGCGTGGCGATCCGTCACGTCTCCGATGCCATCGAGTTGGGGATCGGATTCATTCACCAGGAATTGAATGTCCTGGACAACATTGACATCGCCGGCAACGTCTATCTGGGCCGGGAGCCCGTTTTCGGAGGCCCGTTGCGGCTGGTCAATCATGGGAAAATGCGGCGTGACGCGGGGGTATTTTTACAGCGGGTTGGACTGCATCTTCCGCCGGCAACGGCGATGAAGCATCTGTCGATCGCGCAGCAGCAGATGGTCGAGATCGCCAAGGCCCTCTCGCAGAAGGCGCGCCTGATCATCATGGACGAGCCGACCAGCTCGCTGACGCTGGCGGAAACCGACAAACTTTTCGATACCGTGCGCGATCTGCGCAAATCGGGCGTGAGCATTATTTATATCTCGCATCGGCTGGGAGAAATATTGGCGATTGCCGATCGGGTGGTCGGCCTGCGCGACGGGCGCAACGCGGGCGAACTTTCGCGAGAGCAGATTTCGCACGACAACATGGTTCGCATGATGGTGGGGCGGGAGGTCAAGGATTTATTCGTCGGCGCTGCGTCGGGGCCAACGCAAGAGGGCGGGTTGGTCGTACGGAATCTTCGCACGCGGGCCTATCCCCGCCATACGGTCAATTTCTCGGCCGCCCGCGGCGAAATTCTCGGCTTTGCCGGGCTCGTGGGCGCAGGGCGCACGGAATTGGCTTGCGCGATCTTCGGCGTCGATCCGCCGCTCGGCGGCAAGATCGTACTGGACGGCAAACCCCTGAAAATTCGTAGCGCACGGCAAGCGATCGCGCAAGGGATTTTTCTCGCACCGGAGGACCGCCGTTCATTGGGGTTAATTACCGAGATGAGCGTTCGAGAGAACGTGCCACTTCCCGGGATGCGACGGCATTCCACTCTGGGGCTGATCCGGCGCCGCAGCGAACAAAAAACGGCGCTGGCCCAGGTCGAGGGCCTGCGCATCAAGACGCCGACGATTGAAACGCCCGTCCGTAATCTGTCGGGCGGGACGCAGCAAAAAGTGGTCCTGGCAAAATGGCTGGCGCTGGACCCGCGCGTGATTATCTTTGACGAACCGACGCGCGGCATTGATGTCGGGGCCAAGGCGGAGATCTATCGCCTCATGCGCGACCTGGCCCAGCGCGGCGTCGTGGTCATCATGATCAGCTCCGACATGGAAGAAGTTTTAGGCGTCTCCGACCGGATCGCCGTCATGTTTGAAGGGCGAATTACCGGCGTTCTGGAACGAAAACAATTCAGCGAGGAGGCCGTCATGCGCCTGGCGGTCGGAACCCCCTCCACGGCCCAACCGATCGCATCATGAAAAAAGAAATCGGCATCTTTGTCCTGCTGGTCCTGCTCTGCGCGCTCGCCTCGCTGAAACGTGAATGGCATTTTCTCACGCTCTACAACCTTCAAAACACCTCGCGCCTCGTGGGGATGTTTGGAATCCTGAGCATCGGTGTCGGGCTGGTCATCATTACCGGAGGCATTGATCTATCGATCGGCTCGGTGCTGGCACTGGAAGGCGTGATCCTGGCCATGTTGCTGGCCGAACGCAATTGGCCGTGGCCATTGGCGGTTGGGGTCGTACTTCTGGGCGCGATTTTCCTGGGCACTTTTCATGGGTTTCTGGTCGCCAAGGTGCGCATGCAGCCGTTTATCCTGACACTGTGCGGATATTTGGTTTATCGCAGCCTGGCCCGGTACGTCTCGGACGACGCCAACAAGGGATTCGGCGACAGCTCCTACGGCTCGCTTCGGCAGCTTGCGACGGGGACGTTTCACAATGTGCCGATGCCGTTTATCACGTTCATCATCATTTCCATTGTGTGCTGGGTGCTGCTGCACCGCTCGGTTTACGGGCGCTATTTGTTTGCCGTCGGACGAAACGAGGACGCGGCGCGGTATTCCGGCGTCAACAGCAAGCTGGTCATCGGCAGCGCCTACGTGCTGTGCACGCTGCTGACGGCCATCGCGGGCATCATTTTCGCGCTGGATACCAACAGCATCCAGGGCTCGGATTTTGGCTTGAGTTATGAGCTTTACGGCATCGCCGCTGCGGTGCTGGGGGGTTGCTCGCTTCGCGGCGGCGAGGGCTCGATCATCGGAATCGCCATCGGCACTGCGCTGCTCCAGGTCATCCAAAACGTGGCGGAATTGATGGGTATCCCCAGCCCTCTCAGCGGCGCTCTCATGGGCGCGATCATCTTTTTTGGGGTTTTGATGGACCAGCTCTTTGCCCAGCGAAAACGAAAAGTCCGCTGAATTTATTTGGCGGTTGTATGCAGATGTATGACTGTCACCGAATTGGCGGGAAATTCGTGCGCGAAAGAGGTCGATGCGTTATCGATCTGGGATTCCAGCGGAAAAACTTTGCGCGGCACCGCTAGTGTGTTTACGTCGTTGGGGGAGCCGCTCAGCGTCTCGACGCTTGCCTTGTCGGCCACGTTGCCGGCGCCCTCAAGATGAATATCCACTCGCTCCTCGACGCCGGTGACATTCACGACTTTGAGGATGATGTCGCCGGTTGAATCGTCCCGGCTCGCCGCAGCAAACAGCGGTCCGGGCGGAGTCATCGGCCTGTCGGTTGCCTGAATAATCAGCTTGTCATCCAAATAACACTTGATGTCGGACCCCGACAGCTCGATCCGGATGTCATACCAGCGGCCGGTTTCGATCGTCACGGGCGAGCCATCGCCGATGGCTTCTTTGGCGCCGTCTTCCATGCGCTCCAGGGCGGTATGCGTGTTGCTCCAGCCGCCGAGGTTCAGCCAGACCTGATTGTTGTTGTCAGCGGAGTGGAAGATTACCAGAAATCCTTCACTGCCGGAGATTTTTCGAGCCTTGAGGCTAAGCGTGTAATCTTTCCAGGAGCGGTCGCCTGCGATGGCCCGGCAATCCTCGACATTGCCGGTTTCCCGCAAGGCGCCGTCGGTCACATTCCAGGTCCCGTTACGCGTTCGCCAGCCTTGGCGGCCCTGGGAGAAATCGGATTGATAAAGGGATTGGCCGCCGCTGACCACGTGAACGTCCTTGAATTCGGCTGCTGTCTGCCAGGTGCCAACACCGATCGCGCCGTGGGGCATTGGCTGTTGCCGATCGGTCTCGGCAGGCATTTGAGCGTCGATCCGCACGGGCAAAACCGTGTCGCCACGGTTCCGGGCGAACATTTTCTGTGCGTGGTATGACGGCGAGCCGAAACTGCCGACCGCGTCGTAGCCGATCAGGTTCGTCGGCCACTGCGATCCGCCCCGATTTACGTTGACCAACAGGGGAGCGTAGCAGGACATCACGACGATATCTGAATTGCGCTCCAGCCCCGTGAGCCACGCCGCGTCGGGGAGCGCGGCATTGAGGTCCGGCGTCGGATTCCCTTCCTGCGTTGCCCATTCGCCGACAAAAATTTTCGGCCCGTTTCGCGGCGTCTTGTCGTAATGACCCGCATCGCGCTCCATCGATCGGGCCGAGCGATAGTAGTGATCGTCGATCACATCCGGCTGTCGGCTGTGCACGGCCGCCGTCGCGATGCATTGCAACTGTGGATATTTCGCCTTGATCGCGTCGAAGAATTGCGTGAATCGATCGTCATATCCCTGGCGGTCAAAATTATCCTCGTTGCCGATTTCCACGTAACGCAGCTTGAACGGCTCGGGATGCCCTTCCTTGGCGCGCTGGCCGCCAAACGGCGTGGAGGCATCGCCGGTGACGTATTCGATCTCGTCCAGGGCTTCCTGCACAAACGGTTGTAATTGAGGACCGGCCGGAATGTGCTGGCCCCGCAACGAATACCCGGCGTAAACCGCCAGCACCGGCTCCATTTTCAAGTCTTCGCACCAATGCAGAAATTCCAGCAGCCCCAGCCCATCGGATGAACGATACCTCCAGGGCCCGCGATGGCCCGGACGCTGCGCGAGGTCTCCCACCGTCGTTTCCCAGTGAAAACGGTCGGCGACGGTGTTGCCTTCGAGATAATTACCGCCGGGAAACCGAAGAAATGCCGGCTGTATGTCCGCCAGCATTTGCATGAGATCGATGCGGTTGCCATTGGCTCGATCGTGGTAAGTGGGCGGGAATAACGAGACCAGATTCAGCCAGATCGTTCCCTTGCTAGAGGCGCCAATCACGAATCGATTGCCCGCCGATGCCGGAACGTTTTGCGTTGAGAGCGTCGCCTCATATTTCTGCCATTGATCGGTCAATGTCGGCACGCTCGTCGTCGCGTAAACCGTTGCGCCGTCGTTGCTTTCGATGGTGAGCGTCAAGGGCCCGGAAAATCCCTGGCCCGCCTTTGCATAAAACGAGGCGTGATACGTCGTGCCGGGCCAGACCGGAATTCCCCAGTAGCCGTCGTTGGCGACTCCGACCCGTCCGCCCGCGGCAGCCGCCGTGATATCCAGGCGAAGGCTCGTGCCCAGCGCCACCGCATTGACTGGATCCTTCTCATCCAGTGCGATCTGCCCGTCAGACCCATCGCTTTTAATCAGCGACCAGTGGACGGGGCGACTCGCGTCATCCTTGAAAATGCGGTTCTGAATCAGCTCAGCATAGAGTCCGCCATCGTAGGAATGATTGATCTCCTCCGTCATCAGCCCATAGAGCATCGGGCTGATTTTCACTCCCGGCTGATCGACCCGAACCGTAATCTTTCCCGTTTGGGCCCAGCCGCTGTTGACCAGAATCAGACACCACAACGCCCAAAGGCCAAATTTCATCATTCATCTCCGTTGATTTGGTTCTGGGATTGAATCTTAACGGGAATGGCTCGCTCCGATCCAGATAATGATTAGAATCGCCAGCAGGATCGTCAGCACCAGCGCCGCGATCTTCATCGCGCTCCATGGGCGTTCGCCCTGAACTTCGCCGGTCCGAGCATTGACCAGAAAACGGAAGACCCGGCTGTTAAACCGATACGCGCTAATCCACAGGGGCAACAAGATATGCCGGAATTTCACATTGTAATATTGCGTGCTGGCACTGCTGACCTGCTGATGGTCGCCCCCGATATCGCGCTGAATCGAAATCATAATGATCGGCGCCATCAAAATGTTTTGTGCCTGCTCATATCCTTGGCGAAGATCGACTTGGTATGTCTGGCACGCCATTCCGCTGAGGTATTCGTCCGCATATCCCACCAGATGATTCAAATCCCACGGCTCCAGCGCCCGCGCCTGCTTGGCCGGCAGCGATTGCGTTGCCAAAATCAGCAGATCGTTAAACCGATTTTGAACCACCCCGGACACCGGCCACCACCTCGTCTTGATTACGACTCTCGTTCGCACCTCCGGATGGCCGTTGACGTATTCAGTGTACGTTTGGGTCTCCTGATAATCGTCCCCGCGTTGTCCGACATACTGGGTCGTCGTGTCCGCGTTGTACGTCCAGGCCGGGATATACGCCCCGTCGATCCCTGCCTGCTCCGCGCGTTTTGACAGCTCGCCTGGCGCGAACCAAAGCCCCTTGATCCACGCCTTGAACAGCTCATTGGCCTTTTTCTTATCGATAATGAACGGCAGCAATCCCAGCGGCTTGATCAATTTCTTCGATTGCGACTCCGCCACCAGCGGCGACCCGCAAAACGCGCATCGCCCAGCCGCGACGTTCTCCGCCATCCGCGTCTGTGCCCCGCAGGACGAGCAGTGAATCAGCAGCGTTTCATGGTGATCTTCCGCGGCCCCCGACTGATCCGCGAAAAGTTGATAATCCAGGAGCCCAACCAGCGGCGTCCGGGACTCGATCGAATTTTTTGTTCCGCAGCGCGGGCAAATCAGTGAATCGGTTCCCGGCGCGAATTCCAGTGAAGCCCCGCATTGCTTGCAGGGAAATTGCCGCTGCAATGAGATTTCTGTGGCCTCCGTCATAGTCCCCATCAAACGCTTTTACGGAGATCACGCCTTAGGCAGCGGCGGCGGCATCGGAGCAAAGAATCCCGCCAGATCCGCCACGGATTCCGCCGGCGTCCAGGCGTTCATGCCCTGTTTCCAGACCAGCGTCTGCCGCGTGATCTCGCCCGCGTGAATCTTCGCCGAAAGATCGGCAACCGCGAACGGCCCTGTCTGCGAGCCGTTCACGCCGACGAAATAAGATGACACCGCGCCCGGCAGCGGTGGGGCGGATGTCATCGTCGGTCCCGCGGCATTTGCCGCGTTCATCGCCTGCCCCATTTGGTTGGCCATCTGGAACCCCGCCGCCAGTCCCGCCCCCGCGCCGGCGATTCCACCCGGATTCTTCGCCGCATCCCGAATCGCGCTGGCCGATTCGTATTGCGTGTACGCCTGCATGTTTCCGATCACTCCCATGCTCGTCCGCTTGTCCATCGCCGCTTCCACTTCCGGCGGCAGCGATACGTTCTCGACGACAAACTTGACGATCTCCACCCCAAACTGGTCGAAATCCCCCTGAAGCACGGCCGACGCCCAGCGCCCCAGCTTGTCGTAATTCCCCGCCAGGTCCAGCGCCGCCATCTTGTTGCTTCCCAGCGCATCGGCGAATCGCGATACGACCAGTTCGCGAAGCTGGTTTTCAATTTCATCCACCGTGAACCGCGCCTCGGTGCCCGCCACCTGTTTGACGAACACGCCGGCGTCCTTCACGCGCATGGCGAACGAGCCGAACGCCCGCAGGCGCACCATCCCAAATTCCGGGTCGCGCATCATGATCGGGTTGGCTGTTCCCCATTTGCGGTCGGTGACGGTGCGCGTCGAGACGAAATAAACCTCCGCCTTGAACGGGCTCTGAAAGCCGTATTTCCACCCCATCAGCGTGGAAAGGATCGGCAGGTTCTTGGTTTCCAGCGAGTACTGCCCCGGCTGGAAAACATCCGCGAGCTTTCCTTGGTTGATGAATGCCGCCACCTGCGACTCGCGCACGATGAGCTGCGCGCCGTTTTTGATCTCATTCTCATATCGCGGGAACCGCCACACGAGCGTGTCGGCTCAACCGTCCGGCCAACCGATGATGTCCAGCCGCTCGTTTCCCACCTTATTGAAACGCCCCACGCCTTTCTGCCTTGAAAATTCTGCATAAAAGATACCGGAATTATCGCCGCCAAACAAAAGAATTAGCGTTATAAAACGCTCGATCTTTCACACCCACAAAGCATTAAGAAAGGGCGAAGAAACCAGCTTAAAACCGCCCACTTCGGTTGGTCAGCGTCTTTTCCAACACCCCTTCGAGCACATCACAGACATGATCCACCTGTCGCGGCGTCATCCGCGTGAAAAACGGCAGTGCCAGCGTCCGCGCCGAAACATATTCGCAAACCGGAAAATCCCCCTCTTTGAATCCGAACATCTCCGCCATGTAAGGCTGCAAATGGATCGGCGGGAAATAATTGTTGCACCCAATCCCCGCCCCCTTTAGTTCCCGCATCACCTGATCCCGATCCCCCGGCTCAAACAAATCGTTGAGCCGCACGACAAACACAAACCAGCTCATCCGTGTGTCATCCTGAAGCGTCGGCAGGATCAAATACCGGTTGGTCATCAGCCGCTGCATGTAGCGATGAGCCACCCGCCGCCGATTTTCCAAAATTTCTTCCAGCCGTCCCATCTGCGCCACCCCCAGCGCTGCCGCGATCTCGCTCAGACGATAATTGAATCCCAGCCGCTGATGCGCCAGCCAGCTCATCCCGTCGCGCCCCTGATTTCGCAGCGACCGGCAGACCGTCGCGAAAATATCATCGTCCGTGACGATCATTCCCCCCTCGCCCGTCGTGATTTGCTTATTCGGATAAAACGCAAAAACCCCCGCCCGGCCAAAGCTCCCGATCGCGCGATCACCAAAATATCCGCCAAACCCCTCGCATCCATCCTCGATCAGCATCAGCTCATGTTTTTGTGCCAACTGCTCCAACTCGATCATCCCGGCCGGGTTCCCAAACGCTTCCACCGCGACGATCGCCTTGGTCTTGGGCGTGATCGCCGCTTGCGCTTTTTCAACGTCCATGTTCAGCGACTTGGAATCGATGTCCGCGAAAACCGGCTTGGCCCCGACATACAAAACGCAATTCGCCGACGCCACGAACGAAAATGGCGTCGTGATCACCTCATCCCCCGGCTTTACTCCCGCGGCGATCATTGCCATGTGCAACCCCGCCGTCCCCGATGACACCGCGATCCCATGCCGTCGTCCCGCCACCGCCGCGCACGCATTCTCGAATTCCACCACCTTAGGCCCGATCGAAAGCGTCGGAGTCTGCAATACTTCCACGACCGCGTCGATGTCCCGCTGCGTAATATCCGGCTGAGAAAGGGGAATGGGGGCTCGCATAGATCACACGCTTGAAGCAATTTCCAGACAACTCAATATAACGGCCAGGCAGCTAAAACCCGCTCGATCGCTATACTAACCAACCTAAAATGGGCGATTCGTCCGATAATCGGTTTATCGACTTTCCCGCGGCCCTGGCATGAATGCACCCACAAAATCCCGGCGACGCAAAAACGCGCATTTCTGGCGTGCCTGCCGATACTTATGGCCGCATCGCGCCAAGCTCATCATCTCCATTACCTCCGCGATTTTCGTCGGCCTTTCCGTCGCCGGAAGCCTCGCCGGAAGCCTCCCGATCTTCCGCCTCCTGACCACCGGCGACACCATCCAAGGCTGGATTTATCGCCAGGTCGCCGCTTATCGCCTTGGGGCAAAATTATCCTCCGAAGCCGGCGATCGCCTGATTTTGGATGTCGATTCCAAAGGCCCCGCCGCCAACGCAGGAATTCCACCTCAGCAATCCACTGAAATTAGCGACGTCGCCGCTCCCGCTGATGCCCCGCCCAGCCCAATTCCTGATGTATCCCCGGACGATTCGAGCGCCAAAATCTACCGCGCCGCCCACGTCTATCGAAACATCGCCTGGGCCGATCAATCGCCCATCACCGTCACCATCTATCACAATCCCCTCCCCATCCAGCTCAAGCCCCTCAAGTGGCACAGCCGCCTGCTCCTTCAAATCGTCGAGCGCCTTCCCATCAAACCCGTGCAGTCGATGGCGATCGTCTTCGGCATCCTCGCCTTCGTCGCCATCCTCGGGCAGGCGTTCCGATTCTTCCAAGAGCATAACGCCGACAAGGCCGCCATCCTTGCCATCAGCGACATCCGCCGCCGCCTCTACGATCGCGTTTTGCGCGTCCCTATGCGCTTCTATGGCCAGGAACGCACCAGCGACGTCACCAGCCGCCTCGTCAACGATTCCAGCGTCCTCCAGGAAGGCTTCAAGCAGGTCCTGGGCCAAAGCATTCAGGAGCCCATCAAAGCCGCCATGGCGATGGGCGTCGCCTTCTGGTGCAGTTGGAGGCTCACCTGCTTCATGGTCCTCTTCGCCCCCGTCATGGGAATTCTTCTCAAAAAGTTCGGCAAAAAAATGCGCCGCGCCAGCCGCGCCGCCATGGAATCCAGCTCCACTATGCTCGGCCAGATCGAAGCCACCCTCAACGGCATCCGCGTTGTCAAAGCCGCCGGCGCTGAGCGATTCGAGCGTCACCGCTATACCAAAATCATGGACAGCCTCATCCACCAGCAGGTTCGCATGAGCTTCATCGACACCATCGGCGCTCCCATTCTCGAATCCCTGATCATGCTCATGGCCGGCTGCGTCATCCTCTTCGCGGCTTACATGCTCTTTGTTTCCCACACCCTCGAATCACAGGATTTCTTCGCCGTCATGGCCTCCATGGCGATGGTCGCCGAATCCCTCCGTCGCTTCAGCAAGGTCAACAACGCCCTGCAAAAAGCCAACGCCTCCGCCGCTCGAATCTTTGAAACCCTCGACCTCCCCATCGAGCGTGACCGCGCCGCGCGACTGCACACTGCCGCTGCCCGCAAAGCCGCGGCCGCCGATGGCCAGCCGATCATTCCGCGCAAGCTGCCTCCGCTTCAATCGCGCATCGAATTCCAGGACATCACCTTCACCTATCCCAACGCCCTCACACCCGCGGTCGATGACGTGAGCCTCTCCATCCCGCGCGGCCAATCCATCGCCGTCGTCGGCCGCAACGGGAGCGGCAAGACCAGCCTCCTCGCCTTGCTCCTGCGATACTATGACCCCCAATCCGGCCGCATCACCATTGACGGCGTCGACATCAGCCGCGTCACCCTCGCCTCCCTGCGCCGCCAGATCAGCATCGTTACGCAGGACAGCGTGATTTTCCCCGGCACCATCGCCCAGAACATCGCCTACGGAAATCCCCTGGCGTCCCCGACACACGCCAATTCCCCTGCCCGCCGCGCCCTCTTCGAACAAATGGAAGACGCCGCCCGCCGCGCCTTCGCCCACGATTTCATCACTAAAAAACCCGCCGGCTATGAAACGTTCCTGGGCGAAATGGGCGGCCAACTCTCCGGCGGAGAAAAACAGCGCCTCTGCATCGCCCGCGCCATCCTCCGCCAATCCCCGATCCTCATCCTCGACGAGGCCACAAGCCAGGTCGACGCCGAGAGCGAGCATCTGATCCAGCAGGCCATCGAGCAGATCATGCACGAGCGCACGACCTTTGTGATCGCGCACCGCTTCAGCACGATCCTCTCCGCCGACACCATCGTCGTGATGGAACGCGGCCGCGTCGTCGGCCAGGGCCGCCACGATCAGCTTCTTCGCACCTGCTCGGTTTACGGCCAACTCTACGAACGCCAGCTTCACGGCGCCGTTCCTGACGAAATCCTCGATTCCGCCGCGGAATCGCAAAGCCCTGCTGAAAACGCCGTTAAATAACCAATCCCCGTTGTTCCCCGGCCAATTGCGGTGTCTGATTTTCCCAAATGTCCCCCTTCGCAACAAATCCCCGCATGCCCTACAATACCTTCCGTGGGCACGGATCAGATTGTTGATTGGCTCGAGGGCTTTGGGCTGGACACCTGGATTCAGGGCCACGTCGCCGTCGTTTTTCAACATCTCCCCGAGGAAGTGCGGGCGGATTTGATGAATGATCCGTCGTTCATCGTTTGCGATTATGATCCGGCCCCCCATACGCCATTGCACGTTCCCGTTCGGCTGACCGCCGGCGGCGGGCCAGGCCGATCCATTGTTCTCAAACGGACCATCAAACGCCGGCCGACCCCTTTTGCCCGATGGGTCATTGCCCACGAACTGGCGCACGCCTACCTTCGCCACGGCGGCCGTTGGCCTCGCGAAGATCCTGAACTCGCCGCCGATTCCCTCGCCGCCCAATGGGGTTTCCCAAAACCCTAGCCCGGTTTGCCCGCGGGCTGGCTGCCCCCCGGCTTCTGTTCCTTCGGCGTTTTCTTCGCCGTCTCCTTCGAATCCTTCATTACCTCGGAGCCGCGCGGTGGAGTGATTGCCATCCATCGCTCCTGTGCGATCGATGTCCGGGTCCCTCGTTTTTCCAGCACAATCCACGAAATGACCCCCGCAAGCCCCAGCGCCACACTCAGCAGTTGCCCCATGGTCAGCCAGCCGAACGCGATGTAACCCAATTGCTCGTCCGGCTCGCGCGTGAACTCCACCGCGAATCGAAAGGCCGCATATAAAATGACAAATGCCGCCGCGATTTGCCCATCGCGCCGATTCTTCCATTGCTTGATCCACCACAGCGCCGCCAACAGCGCCAGCCCTTCCAGAAACGCTTCATAAAGTTGAGACGGATGGCGCGGCAAATGATCCGGATCGGTGGGGAAAATCATCGCCCAAGCGACTGTCGTCTGCCGTCCATACAACTCGCCGTTGATGAAATTCGCGATGCGACCCAGAAACAGTCCGATCGGCGTCACCAGCGCCATGCAATCCGCCAGGTTTGCATACGACAGTTTTTTCTTTCGGGACCACCAATACAGCGCCAGCAAAACCCCTAGAAATCCCCCATGAAAACTCATCCCCCCGCGCCAGATGGCGATCGGCTCCCACCACGGCTCCGGCGCCATTGAAATCCGCTCCATATGATGGTGGTAAAAAATCCACCACCCGGCTCGCCCCCCAATGACCACTCCCATCGCCAGCCAGCCGACCAGGTCCGAAACCCAATCCGCCGGCATTCGCAGCTCAGCTTTTTTCGCCAATCGCACGAGCACGAAATATGCCAGTACAAACCCCGTCATGTATGCCATGCCGTACCAGCGGATGGCCACCGGGCCTAGCTGGAACATGACCGGATCGATTTGTGGATACTGGATGAGGGCCGGATGCAATAACACGAAACAATTCATATTAGAAAAAAAGCCCGCGGGGTTTCCCACAGGCTCTCATGTTCGCCCGTATTGGCTCAAATATCAAAGTACATGCAAAACTCGTACGGATGCGGCCGCATGCGGATCGCGTCCACTTCGTTCTCGCGCTTGTATTTGATCCAATAATGGATCACATCCGCCGTGAAGACATTTCCCTTGAGAAGAAATTCGTGGTCTTCTTCCAAAGCGTTGAGCGCTTCCTCCAGCGATCCCGGCGCCGAGCTGATCTGCTCGTATTCCTCGCTCGTCAGATGATAAATGTTCTTATCCATCGGCTCGCCGGGATCGATCTTGTTTTCGATCCCATCGATCGCCGCCATCACCATGCCGCTGAACGCCAGGTATGGATTCGACGAGCTGTCGGGGCAGCGGAATTCGATTCGCTTGGTCTTGGGATTGTCGCTGTACATCGGGATGCGGATCGCCGCCGAGCGGTTGCGGCTGCTGTAAACTAAATTTACCGGCGCTTCATACCCCGGCACCAGCCGCTTATAGCTGTTGGTCGTCGGATTGCACAACGCGCAAAGGGCGTTGGCATGCTTGAGAATTCCGCCGATGGCATGCAGCCCCATCTGGCTCAGTCCCGCGTATTTGTTCCCGGCGAACAGCGGCTT
>CAZCKE010000027.1:0-18818 GCA_964499005.1 uncultured Tepidisphaeraceae bacterium | reverse complement strand
TGTCGGAGGGCGGGTGTGGACGAGATTGTTTGACACGGCGTGAATGACTTAGTAAAAGGGAATGACGACGGGCTCGAAATCCGGCTCGTAAAGTTTCAGCGCGAGGTAGGCGGAGGTTTTCAATCCGGGAACGCCGACGCGTTTGCCGGCGAGCTCGGCGGGCTTCAGAGATTTGGTGGAGACGACGATGGGGCCGTAGCCTTCGCCGAAGCTGGCGCCACAATCGATGAGGATGTACTTGTCGCGCAAAGCGGGATAGGCCGCGAAGCTGATGGCGGTGACGTCGTAGGTCTCCGTCAAGGCGGCTTCGTTCAGAGACTGGATATCCGCGAGGACGTGCGTGTACTTAAAGCCGGGCGTGGGGAGCTTGTGGGTCGCAAAAGGGGGGCCGGGGGGTTTTTGGTCCGTTGTGGCGGGGTGGCGGCCACCAGGCCAGATCAAGGGGACGGCCGGGCCCGCAACCAGCGGAGGGGCGGCCGCGGCCGTGAGAACCACGGCGCCGGTTGAAATCGTCATCATGGAATTCGGGCGGGATTCCCGCGGCGCGATATCGTCCGCGATCGTCACTGCGCGCGTTTCGGAATCGGAGACTGCCTCGCCGCGCTGACGCTTGAGGACCAGCGTCACGGTGCCAGCGACATGATCCAGATGCTTCTCGAGCGGCGGCGTCATGGCATCGAGCCAATGAGGCGTGCTGATGAAATATTCCAGCGACTTGTTGGGCAGGACGTCCTGAATCCGCACGGGGATGATCGGAATCGCGTGGTGAACGGCGCGCTCAACTTCCTTGCGCACCTGCGGCGATTCGTTGGCATGCGCCGAGAAGACCAATAGCATCAACTGGCTGTTCTGAATGGCGTTGAGGATGGCCTCGGCCCATTCTTCGCCGGGCAGGATGTCGCGCGGCGCGATCCAGCAGCGGATGCCGCGCGATTCCAGCGTCGCGCAGACGGCGTCGGCGACGTGCTTGTCCTGCGAGGAATGGCTGATGAAAACATCCACAGGCATCGGCTGGGCCTATCGTAAGAACCTACCGGCAGTTGCCGCAATATATGTGACGGCACAACTGGGTTCAGACGCGGTCCGGGGGCGAACTTGCCTTATCCGACCTTAGGGCCTGCCTGACGAATCAGCAAATGCGATGCTCGCGTCTTTCGATCGCCTGCGGCGTTGCTCTTCCTGACCGTATTTGCTGCGAATACGGCTCGTCGTCGCTCCTTGCATGCGATTGAAATCCACTTCGCCTCGCACTCGCGGATTCATCAGACAGGCCCTAGTTCTGCTTCCAGCGGCGGCAGAGGTCTTGCGCCGCCGCTGGCCAGAAGGGGAACTCGAATTGAAATCCCGCGTCCAGCAGGCGCCCCGGTACGACACGGCGGCTCTTGAGAACCAACTCGGTCTCGGTGCGTAAGAATACCGCGCCGATCTCCAACATCCACCGGGAAGCCGGTAAACCGAGGCGTTTGCCCCATGCCTTGCGCAGGTCGCTCATGAACTGCCCGTTGGGAAGTGGGTTGGGAGACGTGAGATTGACGGGGCCGGAGAGGTCCTGGCGTTGGATCAAAAAATTCACGGCCCCGATAAAATCGCGGTCGTGAATCCAGGATACATATTGACGGCCGTCGCCGGATTTACCGCCGAGGCCGCGGCGGACAAGGCCCAGCAGGACGTCGAAGATGCCGCCAGGGTCGGGGCTCATGACCATGGCGCTGCGGAGCAGAACCTTTCGCGTTTTTGGGGTTTGGATTTCGTTGGCCGCGTTTTCCCAGGCTTTGGCGACGTCGATGCTGAATCGCCAGGTGGGGGGAGTACCGGGCTCGTCGCCGCCGGGAGTTCCGGTCGTCTCATCGTTGGGGGCATCATAGCGATGGGAGTAGATCGTGGCGGTGCCGGCCTGGAGCCAAAGGAACGGCGGATGAGGGGCGACGGCGATCGCCTGGCCGATGACGCGCGTCGATTGCGTGCGGGATTCCATGATCCGGCGGCGGTTGGCGGCGTTGTAGCGGCAATTGACGCTGCGTCCCGCGAGATTAATCACGACGTCGGCGCGATCGATATGTGCGGCCCAGTCGCCGAGGGTTTGGGCATCCCAAGCGACGCTGCGCCACGGCGCCGGCGACGGAGTGCGCGAGAGGACGATGACTTCATGGCCGTCCGCATGAAATTCACAGGCAAGGATCGTGCCGACCTGGCCGCTGCCGCCGGGAATGATCACTTTCACGGTGCGCTCTCCCTTTATGCGGCGCTGACCCGCTCCTGATCCGCCCAGGATTGCTCGGGTACATTCGGGTCGAGGGTCGATCGCCAATCGAGAAACCGCGCAATCGCCGCCTCAAAATCGTCCGCCGATTGGATGACCCGCATGTCGTCGCGCAACTGCTGACAAGGATGCATCGTCTTGGCGTACCAGCTAATTCGCTTGCGGAATTCGATGATCGCGCTGCGCGGGCTGCGGAAGCGGCACAGGTTGCAAAAGTGATCGCGCATCAACTGGCATTTGGCGTCGATGCTCGGTGGAGGCGGAATGATGCCGTCGCTCAAGTAGCTCCAGGTGTCGCGGAAGATCCAGGGCGTGGAGAGAGCGCCGCGCCCGATCATAACGCCGGCGCAGCGGGTGTATTCCATCATTTTTTTGGCGTCGTGGGGATGGCGGATGTCGCCGTTGCCGATGACGGGAATATTTTTCACGGCGGCGGCGACGGCGGCGATTCCATCAAGGCGGGCTTCGCCGCTGAATCGCATCTCGGTCGTGCGGCCGTGGATGGTGACCATGGCGATGCCGGCGTTTTCGAGGCGAGCGGTCATGGCCGGCGCGACGATGCAGGTGTCGTCCCAGCCGAGGCGCATCTTGGCAGTCAGAGGGGTGTGCCGGAGGACGCGGACGATTTTCTCGACCATGCGGAGGGTGTTGTCGGGATCGCACAGGAGTTTGCTGCCGCCGTCGCGCTTGGTGATCTTGTCGACGGGGCAGCCCATGTTGATGTCGATCACATGCGCGCCGCGATCCTCGGCCCAGCGTGCGGCCTCGCAGAGGCGGTCGGCACTGCCGCCATAAAGCTGCATGCAGAGCGGGCTGTCGTGCTCGCAGGTGGCGGCCAATTGCATGGAGCGGAAATTTTCGCGGAGAACGCCCTCGGGGCAGAGCAGATCGGTGCAGGCGAGGCCGACGCCGCCACAGGAGCGGGCGACGAGACGGAAGGCGACATCGCAATATCCGGCGATGGGCGCCAGGAGCAGAGGGGTCGCGAGGCGCAGGGGGCCGATTTGCAGGGGGCGGAGGTTCACGATGGGCATTCTACACGAATTGATGGTTTGATATTCGAGGTCCATTTGGGCGGGCTTTTAAGACAAAATTAAATGCAATGCGAGGGAGGCGGGAGACACCCCATCGAGGCCTGCCCAAAGTCGCATCAAATGACAAATACCTCAAGAGAAAGGACAATTGGGCGTATGGAGATTCGCCCCGCCACTGCGGCCGATGTGCCGGGCATTTTGCCGATGGTGGCGAAAATCTGCGCGCTGCATGAGGCGTGGGATAGCGCCAAGTATGGTTTTTTGCCGCATCCGGAAGAGCGTTATCGGCGGTGGCTGACGGCGCGGGCAGATGACCCGCGAAGCGTGCTACTGGTTGCGGACCGCTCGCCGGGATTGGCCGCATTCCTGATCGGGACCGTCGAGTCGGAAATTCCGATTTATCGCCTCAAGGAATTTGGGTTCATCCACGATCTGTGGGTGGAGGAAGAATACCGCAACGAAGGCGTGGGGCGGCAGATGGTGATGCTGGCGATCGAGAAATTCAAGGCGATGGGGGTCGCGCAAGTTCGGCTGGATACGGCGGCGGCGAATGAGGCGGCGCGAGGGTTGTTCAAACGGATTGGGTTTCGCATCAGCTCGATGGAGATGCTGTTGGAGTTGTAGAAGCTTTTTGGAATGACGATGGGAAACGCGACGCATCTTTGCCTGGGGACGACGCCGACGGTGCAGCAGACGATGATCTTTGATCGGGTCGCGATCGACGAGGTGAATCGAGCGTCGCAGGTAAGCCGCAGCGCTTCGGGGAAATCGGTGAACGTGGCGCGGATTCTGCATGCGCTGGGGCACGCATCGTGCGCGGTGCTGCCCGTTGGGGGCGATACTGGCCGTTTCATGGAAAGCGAGCTGACCGCGGCGGGGATCGATCATGCGTATGCCCAGGTTGCCGCCCCGACGCGGACGTGCGTCACGATGATCGACCGGGCCGGAGGGCATGCGACGGAACTCGTGGAGGAGCATGGGAAGCTGAGCGCCGCTGAAACGGATTCGCTGCTGGAATTGCTCCGCTCGCGCATGGCGGGGGCGAAAATGCTGGTCCTCTCGGGATCGCTGGCGCCGGGAGTGGGGAATGATTTTTATTTTCGATGTTGCGCGGCGGCCAACGATCAGTGGGTGCCGACGATTCTGGACGGGCGCGGAGAGGCGCTCAAGCAGGCGCTGATCGCGGCGCCGCTGGTGGTGAAGCCCAATCGGCAGGAACTGGCAGCGACGATCGGCAAGGCGATCGATGATGAAGCGGCGTTGCAGCAGGCGATGAAGACGCTTCAGAGACAGGGCCCGCAATGGGTGATCGTCACGATGGGCCGCGAGGGGGCGCGGGTGCATGACGGCAAATCGTTTTGGCGGGTGCCGGCACTGGAGATTGAGATCGTAAGCCCTATCGGCAGCGGGGATGCATTCACCGCGGGGCTGGCCGCGGCGATCCAGTTGGGGCAGAGCGTTCCGGATGCCTGCCGGCTGGCGACGGCATGCGCGGCGGCCAATGCAATGATTCCGGGATCGGGATTGCTGCGCGTCGAGGACGTGCGACGATTGGAGCCGATGGTTAAAGTGGAACGGCTGTGAAACCCAAAAGCCCGAAATCCAGGACCCGCTCGAAGCGCAAAACTCGAATGACCGATCAAACCCAGGATTCAACCGAGCAAGCGACCGTGACGAATGGGCATCGGTTTCGCGCGCCGCGCGAAGCGCTGGTCGCACCCGGGGAGATGGATTGCCATGCCGCGGATATGACCGCCACGATCGCCGCCGATGTGCCGCTGAAAAAAGTGCAGCAGCGGTTGGCGAAACTGGACCAGTGGCTGCCGATCGACGGGAACCCGGACCTGCCCGTGGGGCAGCTGGTCGAGACCAATTCATCAGGGCCGCTGCGGCTGGGGTACGGGGCATGGCGCGATCTATTGCTGGGTTGCCAATTCCGAGCGGGAACGGTTGAATTGATCACGGCGGGCGGGCGAACGGTGAAAAATGTCGCGGGATACGATCTGACCAAACTCATGGTCGGGCAACGCGGCATATTTGGCCAGATCGTCACGATCACGGCGCGCACGTATAAGCGGCCGGCGCTGGCGCTAGTGGCGGATTTTGCGCCGTCGGATCGATTTATCGAGCGGATCGTGGCGACGCCGCTGCGGCCACAGTGGGCGATGCTTTCACCGCAATCGCTGCGATGCGGATGGCTGGGTGAGGAGCCGGCAATCGAGCTGTTCGAAAAATTGCTCGGACCGCACCAGCCGATCTCGCAGTCGCGGCGCAAGCCGGCGGAGGACATTGTCGAGCGGGCGAGTCTGTGGAAAACGGACGGAGATTGCCTGCGCGCCGCGGTGCCGCCCATTGAAATCCTCGCCTTTGCCAAACAGGCCAAGTTGAGCCAATGGATCGCGGACGCGGCGTTCGGAATTGTCTTGTGCTCTTTGGCCGATATAGACCGTGAAGCGGTGGCGGGCGCGGCGGCGACCGTGGGCGGGTCAGTCACGTTTTTCTCGGACGGTCAGCCGCAATGGCGGCCCAGCGATGTCCAGACCCGGTTGCTGGCTGAATTGAAAAAGGCTTTTGATCCCGACGGCAAAGGTCCGGCATTAACGTTATCCAGCCCATGAGCGTTTCACTTCCGGTCGTTCGTTCGCCGCTGCGGCTCGATCCGCGAACCTACGACCGCGCGCTGTCGTGCGTGCATTGCGGGCTGTGCCTGCCGGCGTGCCCGACATATTTGCAGACCGGGCACGAGGCCCAAAGCCCGCGCGGGCGGATTCAACTGATTCGCGGACTCTCGGATGGCACGATCCGGCCGACGGCGACGGTGCTGGGGCATCTTGATGCGTGCCTCGATTGCCGGGGGTGCGAAACGGCTTGCCCCAGCAATGTTGTCTACCACGAACTGATCGAGGAGATGCGCGATCGTCTGGCCCATCGCCCGCTTCGCACGCCCGGCCATCGGCCCGACGCTTTGCTGAGATGGATCACGCTGAACGTGCTGACCCATCCGTTGAGGATGAAATTGGCGCTGCTGCCGGCGCGGATTCTCCAGCGGCTGGGAGTGTGGGAAGTATTGCGGAGATTTCGGCTGTTTGAATTACTACCGCCGAGCCTGGCGCGGATGGAGCAACTGCTGCCGCCGGGCGGGGAGATCTGGCCTGAATTGCCGCCGGAGCAGACCAGCGATGGAACGCACGCGATGATCGCCGAACTGCATCGGATCACGGCGCACCAGTCCACGCTGGAGAGCTCTCTTTCGCCGCGGACGACCGTGGGATTTTTTACGGGGTGCGTGGGGAGCGTGCTATTTAATCGCCTCAATCAACAGGCGATCGATCTGCTGGCCGCGGGGGGAACCAAGGTGTATGCCCCCCACCGCCAGGGATGCTGCGGCGCGATTCATCAGCACATGGGGGAAACGCCGGATGCTCGCGAATTGGCCCGGCGGAACATTGATCTGTTTCTGCCGCGCGGAAAGCAGGGCGTGGATTTCATCGTGTCGCACATTTCCGGATGCGGATCGACATTAAAGGAATACGAGCATCTGCTGCGGGATGATCCGCACTACGCGACGCGAGCCCGGGAATTTTCGACGCGGGTGCTGGATATTAGCCAGATGCTGATCGAATTGAAGCTGCCGCCGATGACGCACGAGGTGAATTTGACGGCGGCGTTTCACGATGCGTGCCATTTGATTCATGCGCAGAAGGTGACGGCCGCCCCGCGGGAACTGCTGGGGCGAATTCCAGGACTTAATCTCGTGCCGCTTCGCGAAAACGATATCTGCTGCGGGGCAGCGGGAACGTATAACCTGACGCATCCGGAAATGGCCGCCGACCTGGCAGAGCGGAAATTGGCGAATTTCCTGGCGACCGGCGCGGATGCGATCGTGGCGAGCAACATCGGCTGCGCGATACACCTGCAATCTCAGGCCCGAGCCAAAGGACGCGAAGTCGCGGTGCTGCACCCCATCGAATTGATCCACCAATCCATTTTCGGCACCCGGCGGCGCAAGCGATCCCGCCGATCGCATTAAGATTGTTACGATAGTGCCGGATGGAAATTTTCTCGAATAGCGTGGAAGAGACCGAGCAAGCCGCACAAAAGCTAGCGGCGGGCCTGAAGGGCGGCATGTGCATCGCCCTGTATGGTGATCTAGGGGCGGGAAAAACGCAGTTTGTCCGCGGAGTGGTAAAGGGACTGGGCGGGGATTCTCGTGCCGTCAGCAGCCCGACGTTCGTCCTGCTCAATGTTTATCGAGGGGGGAGGCTGGCCGTGTATCACCTGGACGCCTACCGGGTCGGCGGCGCGGATGATTTTGAATCTATTGGATTTTCCGAGTTGTTGGAGCAGGATGGAATTGTCATCGTGGAATGGGCGGATCGGGTCGCGGGGCTGCTGCCTAAATCGAGAATCGATGTGCGAATCGAGACGCTCGGGGAAAATCAGAGGCGGATCACGATCGATTCCGCGATTGCAGGCTGACGACAGCCGAGCCGGTCACGCTCACACATAACACGATCGCCACGGCGCTGACTGAGGCTTTGAGATTACCGGGGCCCAGGTATTGCGCGATCGCGCCGGCGCCGGGGCCGAGGATGGAGCCCAATCCGATCAAGGCCTCGTGGTATCCGCCGTGCTCAGTGCTGCCGTCGCTGAGAACCATGCCGAAATAGAGGCTTGCGGCGTAAATCAGTCCGATCGCGGCGCCCAGGGAAATCTGAAAAAGCACCATCGACGCGACCGATTGGAGCAGCGTGATGCCGAGGAACGAGGCGAGCAGCACGACTGCTGCGGCCAGCAGGGCGCGAGGGCGTGTGTGCCACCAGTGGGTCGTGCCTAACAGGATGAACGTGAACCAGCGAGCGACCATCCAGACGCTGGCCAGGATCGTCCGCATTTCCGGCCTCTGCTGGAGAATGATCGGCAACGTCGGCATGAGAGCCCCCAGCGAATAGCTGGCGGCGTACGTCGCCGGCAGCGCCACGCGCGACAGGCGCATCGCCAGCGTGCGCATCGGGACCAATTCCGGCTCGGCATCCAGATTTTTTTCCGTGCTTCGCGGATCGTCCTGGCGCTGGAGCAGGAGGAGGAAACAAATCGCGTGAACGGCCATCGGAAATACGAAGACGCCCTGATGCCAGTGGTGGACGATGGTTCCAGTCACGGCCAGAGACATGGCTCCGGTGCCCGACCAGATAAAGTTGTAGACGGCGATTCGTCGCGACAGAGCCAGGGCCGCCGCCCCGCTGGAGACCAAGCTCTCCATCGCGGGCCACTGGATGGCGCTGAGGAGCGAATAAACCACAATCAAAGACGCGACGACATAAGGCCGGGAGAAAGCGAGCCCCACGATCATCACCAACAGCATGGCCAGATTCACGGCCGCCAGCAGCGGACGGCGACCTATTCGATCGGAGAGGCGGTGCGACGAGAGAGCGCCCAGGACGTAAAAAAGCCCCTGACAGCAGGCGAGCACCAGGTTGCGGCGCATTTCCCAGCCAAATATCGCCTGGGTGTAAAAGTAAATCCCCAGGACGACCATCGTGTTGCTTGCCGAGCCCAGGCTTTCGAGGAAATACAACCGAGCAAGGCGCGATCGCGACGAGAGAGAAATCTCCGACAACGCGTCTCCCTTTAAAAACAAGCAACGGGGAGGTTAGGGGAATTAAGGCGGAGGTAAAGACATATGAATAAATTAACCGCCAAGGAGCGAAGATCGTGAAAGCAGACGCGAAGGGAATTCTGAATTCAATTCAAATGGATTTATCTGGACTTCGCTTCGCGTCTTCCTTCGCGCGGCTCGACCGGGCTCGCCGAAGCCCGTCGCGCCTTGGCGGTTTATTTTCCCTCGTTTCAAATTTTGATTGCACTTTGCGGGTGCAAATCGTTAAATGCTCCGCTTTGGAACCGCGGTCATATAGACTTTAAGCCGCGCCAAGTCGTATTTTCCCGGACCCGGTGGGAGCTTGTTCAGCGACCGGCGATTTGGCCGATAACAGGGTGGCATCGCTTCCCAAAAAGCGCCTCACCAAATTGGTTTCTGGTTGTGAAAGGCTCGGACGCCATGCAAACGGTTGTTCATGTCACGCACGAAGCGATTAACAAAATTGGCGGAATCGGCGCGGTCCTTCAGGGATTGCTGACCAGCCAGACCTATCTCGACAAAATTCACCGGAATATCCTCGTGGGCCCCTTCTGGCCCAGCGATGATCACCACGCCGAGCAGCGATTGGGCCGCGACGGAGAAGTGCTCTACAGCAGCCTGGATTCACTCAATCGCTCGCCGCTGTCCAGCCGCTTCCGGGAAATCGAGCAGATGTTCGACGTCGCCATCGTTTATGGACGGCGGAAATTCATCGACCGGGAGACCGGCGTCATCAGCACGCCGGAAGTGCTGCTCATCGACGTCGCCCGCTATGACCAGCAGCGCGCCAATGAATTCAAATTCGAGCTGTGGAAGACCTTCGGCATCGACAGCAGCAAGTACGAGCACATCTGGGATTACGAGCAGTATTTGCGTCTGGCCAAGCCCGCCATCATGGCGCTGCACGCCCTGGGCGCCGGCAGTGAGATCGAGCCGTGCGTGATCCTCAGCCACGAATATATGGGAATGCCCACGGCGCTGGCCGCCATTCTCGAAGGGGATCGCGGCAACTTCCGCACGATTTTCTACGCCCATGAAGTCGCGCCGATGCGCCGCGTCGTCGAGCACCACCCCGGCCACGACACGATGTTCTCTAACGTCATGCGCTCGGCCATTGCCCAGGGGCATTATCTGGAAGACGTATTTGCCGATCAGAGCGATTACTATAAGCATTCCCTCGCCAAGGCCGCGCGTTATTGCGACGTGATCTTCGCCGTGGGCGATTATGTGCTGAAGGAAATTCGTTTCCTGGGCCCCGATTTTGTGCATGTCGACAGTCAGCTGGCTTACAACGGCGTTCCACACTGGAAAATCAGCGTTCAGGACAAGATGAAAAGCCGACGCAAGCTTCAGAGCTACTGCAAGTCGCTGCTAGGTTATGAGCCGGATTACGTCTTCTCGCATGTCACGCGGCTGGTCCCCAGCAAAGGGATGTGGCGTGATTTGCGCGTGCTGGAGCATGTCGAGGAAATTCTGCGTGCCCGTAACGAATCGGCCGTTTTGCTGGCGCTGAGCACCGAGGTGCCGGCCCGACGGCCCGACGACATCCGCGGCATGGAGCATCGCTATCATTGGCCGGTCGTCCATCGCGAGGGATTGCCCGATCTGTCCAACGGGGAAGCGGCTTATTACCAGGGCGTCCAGGAATTCAACGCCTGCTCCCGCAATGTCAAGGTCATCTTCATCAACCAGTTCGGCTTCGATCAAAAAGTCTGCGGCATCCGCATGCCGGCCGACATGGAGTTCATGGACATCCGCAAGGGCTCGGATGTCGAATTCGGCCAGAGCATCTACGAGCCCTTCGGCATCGCGCAGGTCGAGCCGATCAGCTTCGGCGGCATCTGCGTCTTCAGCAATGTCTGCGGGTGCGCCGGGTTCGTCGACAAAGCCAACGATGGCCAGCAGACCCCCAATGTCATCGTGGCCGATTACACGGATCTTCCCAATAAGGGCCTTCGCCCCGAGCAACTGATGTCAATCGGCCAGCCGCAGCGCGACGAGATTGAGCACAACGTCTCGGGGATCGTGGCCCAGGACCTGGTCGATCGCCTTCCGCGCACGCCGAAGGAATTCGAGCAATACATCGATCGCGGTCACGTCCTGGCCAGCAAAATGAGCTGGGACGTCGTCGCCCGCGATTATGTCCTGCCGGGCATCGCTCGCGCCAGCCGAGCCCAGCGGCTCAAGCAAATTGCCTGATCGCTGTGTCCGTGATTTGGGGATAGAATCCGCTTCGATGCCCCGCCCTCGCCGATGGTTCCTTGGCGCCTTGGCCACCGTTTCGCTCGTGGTCTGCCTGGGCGTAACCGCGGCGACGGTCTGGAGCTGTTTTGTCTCCATCGAAATCTGCCGAGACCAGACGATTCACCTGGTGGGCGGCGGCAAATACCCGTTATCGCGGGTTGATTTATCTCTTTATTGCGGACGGGTCAGCTTTTCGTTTGTCCGTATTTATCCGAATCAACAACTCGACCGCTCAACAATCCCGGCGCATTGGGCCTTCGCCCAGCATCGCGATCGCGGCAGCTTTCCGATCCTCGAAGCGATGCTCGGTTTCTATTTTCATTCCTGGAAAATAATTCAACGGTCGGTCTTATTCGTCGGCATCAACATCCACTTTCCCACCTGGCCGTTCATTCTTACCTCCGGATTCCTATTCGCGGCCCATGCGCGCCGGCGCCGAGGCGAAGCGTGGCAAGCGAGTGGAAATCTTTGCATATTCTGCGGCTACGACCTGCGCGCTACGCCTCACCGCTGCCCGGAATGCGGCGCTATTCCTCAAAATCCGCCTGTCGCGGCCCCCACGGAATCCTTTTAGCGCCGTCCGCTTGCTTGCAGTCGCCTGCTTCGGAGAAAATACTCCCCAATGAATTCCCAGGTCGCCGCCATCGGGGGGCGTCATCGGAACATCCTGCTGCTACTCGGCTGGGTCATCCTTGCCGGAGCATTCATCTTCTATTCCTGGAAGGTGATAACCATCGGCCTGGACATGCGCCGCGGATGGCCGGCATATTGGCAGCCGACCAAGCCGGCGGATGCGCTTCGCGTCGCGGCATCGCCCGATACCACACCGCCCCTCTATGCCCTGCTGCTCAAATGGTGGACGCGATACATTGATCCCAAATCCCCCAGCTTTGGGCTCAATGCCACCCTCGAAGGGCTTGCCGCCCTGGCGATGTTTGCCCTGGTCTGGATTTGGGTGCGCCGCTCGGCTCCCGCACAGCGGTCGTTTGATTCCCGCGTTACTTGGCGGAGCCGATGGGGCGACCCTTTTCTGCTGGCGCCGGCGATTCTGCTGAGCGCCTTGGCCGGCTTGCATCCGTGGTTCACCTGGACCGCCGCCTATCCTGTCGTTCCGCCGCATCCGCTGCTGGATCGAGAATTCACCGATCTGGAATTCTGGATTTCACTGGTGCTTCGTTTTATCGCGGCGGTGTGCCTGGCTCGATTTCTCCCGCATCCGTTTCGCGGACCCGCGGCCGGGCTGGTTGCCGCGACTTTGGTCTGGATCAATCCCGCGATGCTGCTGCCCGGTTGCGGCTGGCCGCAGGCGGACCCCGCCCTGCTTGCCTGCGCCATCCTCGCCACCGTGCTGATTTCGCTTGATTGGTGGCTCGCCGCCGGCCTGGCACTGGCCGCCGGTATTACCGCCTCGTGGCAGATGATTTTCTTCGCGCCCGTGTTGGCGCTGCCTGCCCTGCTGACGGGATGGGGCGGGCGATTCATTCGTCTGCTCGGCGGCGCGGGCGCTGGGATCGGATTGATCGTCTGGCCGTGGATCATCCGCGATCACCGGGCCCAATTTGACATTGCCGCGACATTTGCCGCCGCCGCGATTCTCTGCGCCGCCGCCATGTCGCGCCAACTGATCTGGCAGCGCCTCCGATCCAAGCGCGTCAAACCCTTCCAATGGGCTGTCGGTTCGGTCGCGCTGCTGGCGGCGATCACGCTGCTTTTCTTCAGCGGCGGAAAATTCTCCGGCCCCCTGCGCGGCTGGTCGATCGGACTGGCTTTGGCTGTGTTGATCGTCCCCTGGTTTTTACGGCGCCGCCTGCTGCCGGCGTGGCTAGTGCTGGTTTTTGCCGCATCGCTCTGGATCACCGCCGCCCACCTGGGCGCGGGCTTCGCCTGGTGGAAAACGGATCTTTCCGGTTTTGCCGCCCCGCCCGTCGCCGGCAGAGCACCGTTTAATCTCGCGGCCAATCTCATTCAATTTCAATTTGGCTCGCTCGCGCCGCGCATGGACCAACTCACGCGCGGCCTGGTCGCTGTCTACTGTGTCGCGGCCGCCCTGTGCGCACTCGGCGCCGCCGTCCATTTGCGCCGTCGCGATCCCCGTTATGTCTATGCCGTGGTCGCGCCGTTCGTGCTTTTTCTGGCCCTCTTGACGCAATCAACGCCGCGCTTCGCCTTTTTGCCGGCGATCATGGCCGCTTCGCTGGTTGCCGTCTCCGCCGGGATGTCACTGTGGCAACTGCTGCTGGCGTTTGTGGCGTGCGTCCTGATGAGTCAACCTCTGATCGATCGATTTCCCAAGGCGGCCCCGCTGACTGGCCACATTCTGGCGCCCCAGCGAATTGGAATTTGTTGGATCATGGTGCTGACCGCCTCCGTCTTTCTATGGAACGCGATCGCGCCCGGGCGATCAAAGGCTTTGGATCAGGCATGACAAAAGGCCAGGCCGATATCTACGCCATCAAGGAAGAACCATTCGCCCCCGCGCGACGCGGCCTTCCACGGCCCGGCATCACTCGCGGGTGGCGGCAGAGCGGCCCGCGGTGGATCTCCCGGATCGTCGCGCTTCTCATTATCGCCGCCATCTCCGCCGGTGCTTACAACCTGGGGATGCGCTTGCGCGACAAGACCTGGCGCTCCACCCGCCCGATCCGATTCCAATACGACATTGCCAACGCGTATCACTTTGCCTCCGAGGAACTGGCCCTGGTCGAGGCGCGCGAGCACCTCTCCGGCAAAGAGGCTTTCAAACAGATGACACTGCGGCAAGTCCTCTCGGGGATTGTCTTCTTTTATCACGACATCGCCCTGTCGCATCCGGACGCCAATTACGATCTGGATTACCCGCCGCTGCGCCTGACCACGATGACGCTGTGGGTATGGCACGTGCGTAAAACCAATCCGACTCTCATCGAATATCCGCGTGAGCGCCGGCCGGCCGACGATCAAGGCGACAAGCTGGAGGACATCGCCTATCCGGTGTTGATGTTGAATACTGTTTGCGACGGCATCGCCGCGATCGCGATGTTCTTCCTCGTCTGGCTCTGGATTCACCGGAGCGACCGGGCCTCTGGAGCTAGCCTGCTCGACGCGCGCATCGCATCCGAAGCTCTGCCGCGCGGAATCATCGCCTTTGCGCTGGCGACGGCGGGTTTCTGGTTCGCGCTGATCACGGTCATTCTTTTACCGCGGATGATCAGCGAGCCTTCCATCCAATGGGCCAGCCGCGCCGAATGGCATCGCATCCTAACCTTCGGAGATTTTACCTGGCCTGATCCGACGGTTTGGTACGGGCTTTTTGCCCTCTTTCTCATCATGGTGATTTCCGCGCGACGATTGCCGCCGCCCCACCGCGGATGGGCCTGCGGGCTCGTCGCGGCGCTGTTGGTCTGGTTCAATCCGATGAACCTGCTCGACTCCCACGTCTGGCCCCAATGGGACGTCTGGATTATTCCCGTCTTCCTTCTGGGCGCGCTCTTCGCATCGCTCAATTGGTGGATTCTAGCCGGCGCGATCATCGGGGCCGGATGCATGTCCAAGGGGCAGTTGCTGATCGGCATGCCGGTCCTGCTCCTTTGGCCCCTGATGAGTGGGCGATTCTTCGCCGCGCTGGGAATTTGCGCGGGATTTGCCCTGGGTGCGGCGGCGATCGTCTGGCCGTGGATTATCGATTCTTCCTCCACCGCCTGGCTTGAATCGGTGGTCCTGAGCGTTGTTTTAATGCTGATCGCGGTGTTGGCGATGCGCCCGGCGCTGTGGCGTGCCGCCGCGCAACTGCATGCCGCGGGCCGCGCGGCGCCCTCCGCGAATGGCCGCCGCCATTGGCTGTTGGCGCTGCTCATCGGTGAGACGGCCGCCTGCGCCTGCATCATCGCGGGCTTCCTGCTCGTTTGGAATTTGCGCCTGGGAGAGCGTCACATCGGGATGGGCATCACGCTGATTGTATTGGGCACCCTGGGAGGCGCCGCCGCGCTTTACCATGCGATGCATAAAGAATCCAACTCGCCGGGGTACCGCGCCCTGATTGTCTCGACCTGGCTGATCAGCATTTCCGCAGCCGCCTGCGTCAGTGCCGGAATCCTGCTTTTGCGGAACCGGCCTGACGGCGCGTTTTCATACATGGGGCTGTCCCTTTTGCTCCTGGGCGTGCTGATCCCGCCATGGATCTTTCCGCTACGCGGGCTTCAGTTCTGGATCGCGGCGATCTTCGCCTCCGCGATCTGGATGGCGGCCCAGGCGCGCGGCAATTTCGACTGGCTCGCGGTTGGATTCGCCTATGGAGCATACAAGCACGATGTCATGCAACTGGGAGCCGGAAGCTTCTCCAATCTGCCGACTATTCTCTCGCGCCAATACAACTGGAACCTTCACGATCTGGTCGGCGTGCTGCATCTCTCCGCCCCTCTTTTCAAATGGAAGAAGAATATCCCGCTGGATGTCCGGACATTTTTACAGGCGTTGTACGGCATCGTCGTGGTGATTTGCTCGCTCGCCGCCGCCGTTCATGCCCGCCGCAAGGACCCACGATTTCTCGCCGCCATCACGGCCCCCTGGATTCTCTTCCCCGTCATCCTGGGCCAGATGACCGAGCGCTACCTCCTCTGGCCCGCCGTCCTTAGCGCCGTCCTGATCGCGATTTCCACCGGCATGACGTTATTGCACGTCGTGCTGACGATCCTGGTTTCAGGAATGATCTATCATCAGATCATGGGAGCCGCCCAGCGGTCGGACTGGTGGCAATCCGGCTTTGAATTCTTCGCCCGGATGTTCCCCAACAGCGCCTGGGCGATGATCCTGCTGGCAATGATCTTTTTAATCACGGCCCTGACGCCGAGCCGAAAGCCGCCGATGCGCAGGCTTCTTTAGCGCTTCTGTTTGGCTCGATCCACGCGGGCAATACGCTTTTGAATGTCGTCGGTGATATTGGCCAGCTCTTTCATCGCGCCTTCATCAATGAAGGCCTTGAGCGTTTCAAGCAGCGGTTCGATCTTGGGCCGATATCGTTCGCACAACATGAAGATGTCATTTTCATACAGACCAATCCGCTGGCCCTCTCCCTGGCGGTATAGCGAAGGAAGCGCGTAAAGTTTGAGCAGGATGAGCCCTTCGACAGTCGCGCATGGGACAGTCATTTCGGCAAAATGATGCGTCGAGGCATGCTGCTTCTGTACCAGGGCAAACAGCGGATTGTTCGTCAACAAGAGGTCGATGCGGATCTGCTTGAATTTGCCTCGCGCAAAATCGCGATTGCGGTCGTCGATGACGATCTCCGGAAGCTGGTTCAAGGAATCCACCGACAAGAGCAGGTCGATATCCTGTGTATTGCGTCCATCCACATATTTGAGAAGTGCCACGCCGCCTACCAGCAGGTAATTCACTCCGCGAGATCGGAGAAGGGCGAACAGCTCGTTGACATCGGCGATCAGATCGGATGAAAATAACGGCTGGTTCATAGCGCCATTATCGCCGGTATCGGCTGAATCCCAAGCCCGATGACCCAGGGCGCGCGCGGCCCCAAGAACTTCTGCCAAGGCAGCGACGGATGCGTTGGTGGAGAGTGTCGGCATGGATGCTTCCAGCGTGTGCAGATGAATCCCGTCGGAACAATTATATCCCAAAAATCGATCTCTGGCGGCGCCTTGGAATCCCACGGATACCTCCCTTTTTACTTTTGCGATGTCGTCCCTTACCCTGCGGGCATGAAGGTCAAGCTTTTGGATTTGCAGGCGCAGTACCAGCCGATCCGCAACGAAATCCGGCGGGTTCTCGATGAAGTCTGCGATGCCCAGGACCTTGTCCTGGGCCCCCGCGTCGAGACATTTGAGAAGAATTTGGCCGCTTATTGCGGCACCAAACACGCCATCGGCGTCACCAGCGGCACCGACGCCCTGCTCTGTTCATTGATGGCGATCGGCATCAAGCCGGGGGACGAGGTGATCTGCCCGGCGTTTACGTTTTTCGCCACAGCCGGGTCAATTGCACGATTAGGGGCAACGCCGGTATTTGTGGATATCGATCCCAAGACGTTCAACATCGACGTCGAAAAGGCCGCCAGGGCGATGACGCCGCGAACGCGGGCGATCATCCCAGTCGATCTGTTTGGGCAGCTCGCGAATTTGGAAGCGATCAACGAAATCGCCGCCAAGCAAGATGTGAAGGTGATCGAGGACGCCGCCCAGGCGATCGGCGCCCGCCGTCACGGCAAGCGGGCCTGCTCGACGGTATTCGCGGGATGCCTGAGCTTTTATCCGACGAAGAACCTGGGCGCCTTCGGCGATGCCGGGGCGATCTGCACCAACGATGACGCCTTTGCCCAGACCTGCAAATTGCTGCGCGTGCATGGCTCGGGCCATCAATACCATCACAAATTGATCGGCGGCATGTTCCGCATCGGCGCCATTCAGGCCGCCGTGCTCGATATCAAGCTCAAATATCTGGAAAGCTGGCATGAAGGCCGGCGGCGCAATGCGGCGCTCTACAACCAGCTCCTGGCGGGGTCCAAAGTGGTCACCCCGGTGTTCGATCAGGGAAACTGGGACATCTTCAACCAGGACATTCGGCGCGTCCCCGATCGGGACAATGTGAAACAATCCCTGGCTGCCAAGGGGATTCCCTCGGCGATTTATTACCCCATCTCGCTGCACTTGCAGGAGTGTTTTGCATATCTGAAGCACAAGCCGGGGGATTTTCCGCACAGCGAGCAGGCATGCCGGGAAGTGCTGGCCCTGCCGATCTACGCGGAGCTGCCGGAAGAACATCTGCGATACGTCGCGCAAGAGCTGGCGGCGCTGGTCCGATAAGCCGCTCGCCCGCACGCAACCATCGCGGTCAAGGCACTTTGCAATTTGAACCGATAAATTGCAGGCGTGAGCGACGTTCATCCCTCCACTGTCGGGTTTGAAGACTCGTTGATGCGGCAATTGGCCGAAACCCAGCGCCAGATCGATGGGCTGCGGGAGCAATTGCTCGAATCGCAGCGCCTGGCGACGATCGGCACGATCGCCGCGGTGATCGCGCACGAGTTCAACAACCTCCTGACCCCCATCGTCAGCTACAGCCAATACGCCCTGCAAAGCGCCAAAAGCCCGACGCCGGACATGCCATTGATCATCAAGGCGCTGACCAAGGCATTCGGCAGCGCGGAGAAGGCGGGGCGAATCTGTGCATCGATGCTCAGCTTGGCCCGGGGAGAATCCTCGCCGACGGCGGTCAGCGTGCAGAAGATCGTGGATGAGGCCCTGCTCGTGCTGGCGCGCGATCCGCAGAAGGATGGGATCGCCCTGCGGGTTCAAATTCAGCCCGATCTGCACGTGCAGGGAGATTCCGTGCAACTCGAGCAGGTGCTGCTGAATCTGCTGATCAACGCGCGGCAGGCGATGCTGGGCCGCGGCGGAGCGCTGACAATCAAGGCGGCGACGGTGGACGAGCATGAGGCCCGGCTTCAGGTGATTGATACCGGCCAGGGGATTCCCGAAAAGCTGCTGCCCCGGATTTTCGAGCCGTTTTTCAGCACCAAAGGCACTTCCGCTGACAGCCAAGTGCATGGCACGGGGCTGGGCTTGGCGATCTGCAAGGACATCGTGCAGCACCATAAGGGGCGGATCGAGGTCGAAAGCCAGGTCGGCAACGGCAACACTTTCAATGTCTA